>DRLF01000192.1 GCA_011051425.1 Thiolapillus brandeum
AGCGGGTTCAGCTGCAGCGGAATTTTCGAACGCGCTTTTTCAGGGCGGAAATCATGTCCTCGCGCGGGTGCCTGCCATAGCGCAGCGCCATGTACTGCTGCATGATGGCCTGGATATCGGCGCTTTTCTGCGGGAAACGGGTGACGGCCATTTTCAGCAGATCCTGCGGCCCGGTGGCGGGCTGGATTTCCAGGCCCCCTTTTTCCAGCTTGTGCCGGAATTTGCTGTAAGCCTGCCGGAGCGGGTCCTGCCTTTGTGCCCGCCGCCGCATGCCCAGCAGAAATACCAGGCTGCCCGCCAGGATGGCGCTGATGGCCGCCGCGACGCCGAGCTGATAACCCTGCAGTCGGGACAACCCCATTTTCTGCAGCAGTGACTGCTGCCGGTCACTGTTGAAACCCACTACCCAGTAGTGCCAGTTGAGCTGCAGGTTGTCCCGGAACCATTTCAGGTTGCGGGCCAGCCGGGCAACAAAAGCCGGCGGATTGTTCAGGTTGAAGGTCACGGGAGCGCCTTCAGCGTAGCGCGTCGGCGTGATGGAATGCTCGATGCGTTTGGGCGCCACGGCGGACGTGGGATCCACCCGCGTCCAGCCCCTGTTCGCCAGCCAGACTTCAGCCCAGGCATGGGCATCGCTTTGCCGGATCACCAGGTGCCCGCCCAGAGGATTGAGCTCTCCCCCCTGGTAGCCGATGATCACCCGGGCGGGTATGCCGGCCAGCCGCATCAGGATGACGAAACTGGTGGCATAGTGCTCGCAGAAACCCTTGCGGGTGTTGAAGAGAAACCCGTCCACGGGGTTTGAGCGCAGCAGGGGTGGCTGCAGTGTGTACACAAAAGGCTCTTCGCGAAAGAACCGAAAAGCCGCCTGAACGACCTGCTCATCCGATCTGCCCTGACCGCGCAGCTTTTTCGCCAGCTGCCTCGTCCGACCGGTGACAGCCCGCGGCAGCTGCAGGCCCATCTGCAATTGCCGCTTGCCGAGAGGCGCGGGGCGTATGCGCAGGCTGCTGCTCAGGCGAAAGGTATGACGAGCGTCGATATCTTTGCTGCTGCTCAGTTCGCCATAAGGATTCAGGGACAGATTTGCCGGCGCAGCAAGGACATGATCGAGGGGAAACAGCCAGGGCTGGCCGGAGGCTTCCATGGTGATCTCGTAATCATAGGGCTGGCTCGCCGGCCCGAAACGGGCAAGCTGCTTTTCGGACTCGTCCCGCACCCAGTCGCGCCCATCGGTTTGCCACAGCACCATGCCGCGCCAGTAACGCTGGGCCGCAGGTGGCGGTTCCCCATGAAAGCGCACACGGAAAGCCACTTCGTCGGACTGACTGAGGTTGCTGATACTGCCCATGTGAATGTTGTCGGACATGCCGGTGACGCCGCTGTTGCCGCCCAGGTTCAGGGACCACAGGGGACCGTCGAGCCGCGGGAAGAGCACGAACAGCAGAATCATGGCAGGGATACTGGCCACCATCATGACCAGGGCGCGCTTCAGTACACTTTTCCACGGCAGCGTATTCCCGGTGAGATTGGCAGCGATGAGCAATCCTGTCAGTCCGGTGCTGATCAGGAAAACATAGAACGTGACCAGGGGTGTCTGGTAGAAAAGGAACAGGGTGACCAGGATGAAATAGCCCATGAAAACGGCAACGTACAGATCGCGCCGGGTTTTCATCTCCAGCAGCTTCATGCCGGCCATCACCACCAGCAGCGCCACGCCAAACTGCCGGCCTTCCGTCCAGTTCGCCAGGTAGAGCACCAGAGCCAGTGCAGCCGGCAGCAGTATGAACAAGAGCCAGCCGGGAGCAGGCCTGTCCGGCGTCGGCCAGAACAGGAAGCGCAGGATGATCAGGCCCGCAAAGCTGCCACTGATGAGGATATGGAGATGCCACAAATGCGGCACGGTTGCGAGCACCAGCAAAAGGCCCGTCAGCCACAGGCGTGACCGGGAAAGGGGCTTTTGCAGCAGCAGATCTTTCATTCGGCCACACCGTACAGGGCCAGTGCGCCCAGGCATTCGTGGCGGTGGCTTTCGCCGCTGTCCATGGCGATTTCCCGGTCCGGCAGGCGCAGGCCATAATGGGCGGCATCCAGGGACAGGGCCTGAACGGCTCCCGCGAGAACGCGCAAACGGTATTCCGTATCTCCGCCTTCAATGGCATCGAAATCCAGCCAGTAGCGGTTCACCCGGTCACCGCCGAACTGTTTCACCAGCAGGCCCTTTTCACCGGCGAAGGCTTTCCAGTGGATATGCCCCAGCTGATCCCCCGGATGGTAGCTGCGGTGCCCCACGAAATCATCGGCGCCCACACCCCGGTCACCTTCTATGGCCATGCCCCAGGATGGCCGCGCCGAATCCAGCCTGCCTTCCAGCGGCGCGGGATAGACAACCGCAGTGGCATGGGTGTCCAGATAACACCAGGCACGCAGCAGGCCCAGGGGGAAACGGGTCTCCAGGGTGAGACGCCCCGGATCGAGCATCCCACGGCGCCGGCTGCTGCAGGGCAGTCTGATCAGCTTTTTTTCATTAGCGGGACAGTCTGTGATGACACTGTCATTGCCCGCAAAACCGAACTGCAGCGCATAGTGGGCGCGGCCCTTTTCATCCCACAACTCGTATTGGAAGAAAGCCGTTTCACCGGCGAATACCGGGTCCGTCTGTTTCCACTGCAGCGAAAGGTCGAGGAGGTTGCGCCAGGTATGGAAGATGGCCTGAATGAACAGCCCGGTGAGCAGGAAGGTCAGGATGAAAGCCGGGTTGTTGGCATAGTTGATGGAAGCGACGAGCAGCGTGATCAGCAGCACGCCGAAAACCAGCCCGTAGCGCGTGGGCAGTATGTAGATCTTGCGGCCCGTGACCCGGGCCGTGCCTCCGGTTTCGGATCGGACCACGCGCAGCAGCTTCAGCAGGGGGCTGCCCATGGCTCAGGGAATGGCGACCGACTGAAGTATCTGGGCGGCGTGATTGTCCCCGTCGCTACCCTGTCCCAGGCGATGCCCGGCTATGGCCGGCCACACCGCCTGCACATCTTCAGGCAATACTTTTTCCCGCCCTTCCAGCCAGGCCCAGGAGCGCGCCGCCTGCAGCAGCCCCATGCCGGCGCGGGGGGACAGCCCGGCCGAATCCGAAAGACTGCGGCTTTGTCCGATGAGTGCCTGTATGTAGTCCAGCAGGGCATCGGCGGCGAACAGCTCCTGGCTGGCAAGCTGCCACTGGGCAAGATCGGCGACCGAAGCGACAGGCCTGAGGCGCTGGAGTTTGTGCCGCCCGCCCTGACCCTGCAGCAACAGCCTTTCGGTGGTGTTGTCGGGATAGCCCAGGCTGATGCGCATGAGAAAACGGTCCAGCTGGGATTCGGGCAGGGGGAAGGTGCCGACCTGGTGGGCCGGGTTCTGGGTGGCGATGACGAAAAAAGGTTGGGGCAGCGGGCGGGTCTTGCCTTCGGTGGTGATCTGCCGTTCCTCCATGGCTTCGAGAAGAGCGCTCTGGGTCTTGGGGGTGGCGCGGTTGATCTCGTCGGCGAGGATCAGCTGGGCAAAGATCGGCCCCTTGTGAAAATGAAACCGTTCCGAACGCCGCTCGTACACAGATACACCGATTACATCGGCAGGCAGCAGATCGCTGGTGAACTGGATGCGCTGGTAGTCCAGCCCCATCAGAGTCGCCAGCAGATGCGCCAGGGTGGTCTTGCCCATGCCGGGAAGATCCTCGATGAGCAGATGCCCCTGGCTGAGCAGGCAGGTCATGGCCAGGCGCAGAGCCCGGGGTTTTCCCAGGATGATGCTGTTCGCCTGGCGGAACAGGGTTTGCAGTGCGGGGTCATCTCTGAGTGGCAGCAAAGTGGTCATCCGTTGGCCCGGGACAAAACGGGCATGTGTTCAAAGTATGGGAACAAGCGCAGATCTCCTTCGTATTGGTGGCCCGATGCAGATCGTTTCAACCCTCACCCTGACCCTCTCCCGGTCTCGGGAGAGGGAAAATCCGGGCAAAGACCCGGCTGTATCCCAAAGCTCCCCCTCTCCCCTCCGGGGAGAGGGCCGGGGTGAGGGGAAATATCCA
>DRLF01000193.1 GCA_011051425.1 Thiolapillus brandeum
GGTTCCCACCCTGGCCACGGTGTTCGTCGCCCTGGGCTACAACACGCGTTTCTACCGGGCGGTGATCGTGGAGGAAATGGGCCGGGACCATGTGCGTACCGCCAAGGCTTTCGGCACGCCACCGGGCGAACTGCTGTTCAAGCACATCCTGAAGAACGCCATGATCCCCATCATCACGCGCATCATGTTTTCCATCCCCCTGGTGGTCATCTCGGGCTCTCTGCTGGTGGAAAGCTATTTTGGCATTCCCGGCGTGGGCAAGGTGACCTTCGACGCCATCACCACCGGCGACCAGCCCATCCTCAAGGCGGTGGTGGGCATCACGGCCGTACTGTTCGTTATTGTCCTGATCCTCAACGATATCTTCTACAAACTGGTTGATCCCAGGGTATCCCTGAAATGAATACACTGACTGACACAGCCAATATTCCCAAGGAAAGCGAATCCCTGTGGGGCAAGGCCTGGTACAAGTTCCGCCGCGACCGCACCGGCATGATCTCCCTGGCCGTGGTCATCTTCTTCATGCTCATCGCGCTGGGTGTTTGGGCGGGATTGTGGGGGCAGGACTGGAGCAGCGTCGAAGGCACCATGTGGTCCGGCCCCAGCGCCGAACACTGGCTGGGCACCAACATCATCGGCCAGGATATTTTCGAACGCGCCATTTACAGCACCAAGACCGCCTTCGAAGTGGGCATGGTGGTCGCCATTCTGTCTACACTGCTGGGCGGCGTGCTCGGCGCACTGTCCGGCTACTTCACCAACAGCTGGGTGGATGAGCTGATCCTGTGGATCATGGGTGTACTCGACTCCATCCCCTTTTATCTTTTTGTGGCTGCCATTGCCTATGCCCTGCAGGGCTATCCCTATTCCATGCACATTGCCATGATCGCCACTTTCTGGACCACTACCGCCCGCCTGGTGCGCGGCGAGGTAATCAAGCTGAAGAATTTCGAGTTCGTGGAAGCGGCCCGCGCCATCGGCCTGCCGAAAGGAAAGATCATCTTCCGCCATATCATGCCCAATACTTTCCATATCCTGCTGGTACAGGCCACTATCGTGTTCGTCGGCGCCATCAAGTCCGAGGTCATACTGAGCTTCCTGGGACTGGGTGTGGTGGACGGCGTTTCCTGGGGACTGATGATTGCCGAATCCACCCAGGAAGTGCAGGCAGGGCATTATTCCAACTTCCTCACCGCCTCCACCTTCCTGTTCGTCCTGGTGATGGCCTTCAACATGTTCTCCGACTCGTTGCAGGACGCGCTGGACCCGAAGAAGGTGAGCGCATGAATTGTTTGGATTGTTCTCCCCTCACCCCAGCCCTCTCCCCCCGGTGCGGGGAGAGGGAGTGTTTTGACCACCCTTGCTGGCGGGGGGAGAGGGAGTTTGTTGACCACTCATGTCTGTGGTTAGGTCCCCTCTCCCGCATGCGGGAGAGGGACAGGGAGAGGGCATCAAAACACAGGAGCCAACCATGACCCAGCCCCTGCTCAGCGTAAAGGACCTGGTCATCGAGTTCTCCACCCAGCGCGGTATCGTGCGCGCCATCGATGGCGTGAGCTTCGAAATCATGCCCGGCGAGACGCTGGGCCTGGTGGGTGAATCCGGCTGTGGCAAGTCCGTGACCTCCCTGGCCATCCTGGGGCTGATCCCCTCGCCACCCGGACGCATCGTCTCCGGCAGCATCAGACTGGAAGGCAGAGAACTGGTGGGGCTGCCGGAATCGGAATACCGGCATATACGCGGCAAGGAGATCTCCATGATCTTCCAGGAGCCCATGACCGCCCTCAATCCGGTATTCACTATCGCCACCCAGATGACCGATGTACTCATGCGCCATCAGGGCATGAGCCGCAAACAGGCCAAAGCCCATGCTGTCGAAATGCTGGCGCTGGTGGGTATCCCCTCACCACAAAAGCGCATCGACGAATACCCGCACCAGATGTCCGGCGGCATGCGCCAGCGTGTGATGATCGGCATGGCCCTGTCCTGCAATCCCAAACTGCTGCTGGCGGACGAGCCCACCACCGCCCTGGATGTGACCACCCAGGCCCAGGTACTGGAGCAGATGAGCAAATTGCAGGAAGAACTGGGCACTTCCGTCGTACTGGTCACCCATGATCTGGGCGTGGTGGCCCAGACCTGCAGCCGCGCCGTGGTCATGTACGCGGGACGGGTGGCTGAGCAGGCTCCTATTCATCCCCTGTTCCACCACCCGCAACATCCCTATACCGAGGGCCTGCTCAAGTCCATCCCCCGCATCCGCGATGAAAAGCTGGATGAGCTGCCCACCATCCCCGGCACGGTACCCGATCTGCTGCACCTGCCGTCAGGCTGCCGTTTCGTGGACCGCTGCTACAAGGCAGACGATGCCTGCCACAGGCAGGAACCTCCCCTGGAATGGAGAGGCGATCAGGCCGTGGCCTGCTTTCATCCCGCAGGAGAAGCATCATGAGTGCATGGCGTATTCGTTGTCGGGCTGAAGCCCGACCTGCGATGGCAAACCTTTGCTGTAGGTCGGGCTTCAGCCCGACATCTTACCCAGAGGAGTATCAGCCTTGAACAACCTCCTCGAAGTCCGGAACCTCAAGAAATACTTTCCCATCAAGGGTGGCTTCTTCCGCCGTACCGTTGGTCACCTCAAGGCTGTGGACGACGTGAGTTTCTGCATTCCCGAAGGGCACACCTTCGGCCTGGTGGGTGAATCCGGCTGTGGTAAATCCACCCTGGGTCGGGCCATCCTGCGGCTGCACGAACCCACGGCGGGAGAAATCCGTCTGGCAGGGGCGGACATCAGCAAGCTGGATGCCAAAGCGCTGGTGGCACA
>DRLF01000194.1 GCA_011051425.1 Thiolapillus brandeum
AGTAGGCATCGAGAAACGCCTCGGCGGAATCGTAACATTCTACAGACAGCCCCACGGATTCGATCAGCCACTGCAGGGAGCTGCGCATGGCTTCATCATCATCCACCACAAAAACAGTGGGCTGGGGCTGGTTCTGGCTTTCGTTCATGAGGCAATACTCTCGGCAATGACGCTGCTGGCAGGCAATTCAATGGTAAACACCGTCCCCTTTCCTTTGAGGGAATCGGCCATGATTCTACCATTGTGTTCGGCAACAATTGTCTGACTGATCGACAAACCCATGCCCATACCGGTCTTCTTGGTGCTGAAGAAGGGATCGAACAGGTGCTTGAGATCTTCCGCCGCGATGCCGCTGCCGTTGTCCTTGACCCGGATGAAAGCCATTCCCTGCGAACTGAATCCGGTTTCGATGAGCAGATGGCGGTCTTCATCGGGCCGGTCCCCCAGTGCATCCAGGGCATTTCGCAACAGGTTCAGAATCACCTGCTCGATCTGCACCGGGTCGATTCTGGCGATCACCGGCTGGCGGCTGAGCAGCAGTTCGATGGTGATACGCAGTTTCTGCCGGTCATGGGCGATGAGGGCGCAGGCATCCTTGACCAGGGCATTCAGGTCCGCGTATTCACGCACCGGCTGCTGACGGGTCACCATGCCGCGCAGGCGCTTGATGATCTCACCCGCGCGCTTGGCCTGCAGGGAGATCTGCTCCATGGCCCTGACCAGTTCCTCTTTCTCGCCGATGCCCAGACGGATACGCCGCGCACAGCCGTTGGCGAAATTGACGATAGCGGAAAGGGGCTGATTCAGCTCGTGGGCGATACCCGTGGCCATTTCGCCCATGGTGCTGAGACGGGAAACATGGATGAGCTCGTTCTGGCGGTGGCGCGCCTCTTCCTCTGCCTGCCGGATGGCCGTGATGTCACGCCCATACACGTTCACATAGCCAAGATTGGCCACCGGCGCCAGCAGCAGGGAGAACACCCCTCCGCTGGTTTCCACTTCCACTTCCCGGGCGCGGCCGCTTTCCAGAATCCTGTCCACCAGGCGCTTCCAGTAGATCGGCACCGTCTGCATGCGCTTGCAGCCCCAGTATTCGAGCAGGGCGTCACTGGCCTTGTTGGCATAGATGACCACGCCAGGCTGATTGATACGCAGCACCGGCAGCGGGCTTTCACCGGGAAAGGCGGCCAGGCTGGCGATTTCCTGCGCCTGGCGCTTGCGCTCGGATATGTCCCGGATATAGGTCGTGAAAAACAGCCTGTCTTCCAGCATCACCGGCTTGATGGCGACTTCCACGGGAAACAGCTTGCCGTCCTTGCGGCGGGCGCTGAGCGTGCGCAGCACGGTGGGTGTCTCCGGCGCCGGCTCTTCCAGACAGTCGTAGAGCAGACTGTTGAACGCCTCGCGCGAGCCCTTGTCCAGTATGAGCTGATCCAGCGACTGGTTCAGCACCTCATCCCTGTCGTAGCCGAAGATCTTTTCCGCCGTGGGGTTGAAATCCACGATACGGCCCGCCTGGTCGATGGTCACGATGGGATCGAGAGAAGCATCCAGCACCGCCGTTTTCAGCGCTTCCCGTTCCTGGATCTCCGCGGTGTACTTGGCGCGCATTTCCTCCCTGGCCCGCATCACCGCCTGGGTGAAGCTGCGTATCCAGTCTTCCATGATCAGCAGCTGGTTGCCTCCCTGGGGTGTCGGATGTTCGATTTGCAGCGCCCGGCTGGAAAACTTGGCCACCCGTTTCAGCAGGCGGTTGATACGGCTGGAAATGAGGATGAACAGCAGCACGAAAATCAGGCCCACGATAGCGGCGCCGGTCAGCCTGTGGCGACGTTCCACGGCGATGATGCTCTGGCGGGTAGCCTCGACCACGTCACGGGAGATGAGCGTCGCGAAAAGCAGGTTGAGCGGGGAATTGCCGTAGTCGAAGAACGACTGGGCGGTAATGACATAGTCGGATTCCAGCGCCTTGATATTCGCCCCGTCGAGCAGATCGGTATTGCTGCTGCTGGCCAGGATGGTCTGGGTTTCCCCGTCCACCAGGGCCACCGTAGTCTGGGAATTGCTGGCACGCTGCTGCGAAGCCCTCAGGAAATCCTGGTCTATCCTGATCAGCAACACCAGCGATCCCATGAGATTGTAGCTGGCATCCTCCACGCGCTCGGCAATCAGCATATACAGATCGCCGTCCAGCCGGGTGATATAGGCCTGCTGCTGCTCGTTGGCTAGCGCATGCTGCAGCTCGGTGGTGGTTTCCCTGGGCAATGCCTTGTCTCCCAACTGATAGATCTCCCGGATATTGCCTTCGAGATCGGCCAACAGCGCCAGGCTGGGTTTCACCGGCAACCCCTCGATGGCATCTTCCGGCAACCAGACGGGAGCCTTCTTTTTATACAGCAGGGGCGCTTCCCCCTCGGTGGAAAACCAGAACACAGGCTCCAGGTAATCCGCCATGCGCCGGTGGTGAGCCAGCAGGCGGGCGGTATTCACATAGGACTGGGTAAAACTGTCGAAGCGGGCCAGGGATTCGCTGGCCCGGGTCTCCAGTTGCCCCCGCAGTTCCTTGTCGAAGATATTTCCGATGGCGTTGGTCTGTATGGGATCGATGACGATCCAGACCGCAGCCCCCGTCAGCAGACCAAACAGGGCCGCCAGCACCGGCATGGGAACCCGGCGCAACAGCCTTCTCAGAAAATACCGGCGGGAATGCGTCATGGCCCAATACTACCTGAATCCTTTTTTAACAGGTAAACTGGATCGCCATGAAAGACGCCCCGATTGATCTCGAAAACGCCGCCGAGCCAGGCCTGTTCAGGCGCCTGGCGGCCATCATCTACGACAGCGTGCTGGTTGCAGCACTGGTCGCTGCAGCCTTCACCCTGGTCTATCTGCCCCTGGCCGCCGGTTTTGGCCTGGAGAACATCAAGGACTATCCCTTGTACCAGACCGCAATGACCATCTGGATGTTCACCGTGGCCATCGGGTTTCACCTGTGGTTCTGGACACATGGCGGCCAGACCCTCGGCATGCGCGCCTGGCGCATCATGCTGTTCTCCAGCGACGGCCGCTCACCCAGCCTGCGCCAGGCTGTCGTACGCTATGCCGTGGCAGTGGTTTCACTGGCGGCATTTGGGCTGGGTTTCCTGTGGATACTGATCGACAGCCAGAAACGCGCCTGGCATGACATCGCTTCCGGCACCCGGCTGGTGCTGGTGGACCCCAACAAGACCTGAACCATGGCCATGCGAACCTTTCTCCTGTCCCTCCTGTTGCTGAATACGTCCTGGACCACGGCTGCTGTCACCGTCGTGGACGGCGACGACTGGCGCCTGCCGTCCTGGTCCGCTCCCCTGGACGCTACACGTTTCTACTCCGAAGAAGCCTCGCCCGCCGATCATGTCGACGTGCGGGTCATCGACCTCAGCTGGCGGCAGATCAACCCGCGGAAAGGTGAATTTTCCACGACCACCGCCGGCTCTGCCGCAGGCATGCAATTTCCCTCGCTCGACGATCAGCGCGCCCTGCCCGGAAAATACTGGCTGCGTATCTGGGTGAGCGGCCAGGACTGGGCGCCTGCCTGGGTCAAGTCCGACTGCAACATCAGCAAGACCTGGAAAGACCAGGAAGGCCAGGCCAGGCACCTGCCCATCTGGAACAGCTGTGTATGGAAACACGTCAAGGACATGTACCGCCAGGTGCTCACCGGCTGGGGCATGGCCGCCGACCCGGACATGCTCTTCATACAGGTACCAGGCGCGTTCTATTACACCGAATTCGACCTCGACATTCCCTTCCAGGCGGCCAAAGACGGCCTGACATTCGATGCATTCAACACCTGGTTCCAGGCCGCCATGAAAGACCTGGTCACCATCGCCAACGGTGAAAACAGCGATCCCTCCGACGACTATGCCTGGAAGCTGGTGTACACGGGAGAGGACTATCCTTTCGACGACACCTGGGGCGGCGCCACCAACCTGCTGGCGCGGGACGCGGTGCAGGCAGGGCTGGGCATTCGCAACGGCATTACCGAGCTGTTCAACTTTCACCTCAACCATACGCCCGCCTATGGCGCCGCCATTGCCCAGGACGGCCATATCGAAATCAACGAAGACTGGCCACTGCTGACGGACAAGCGCACCATCGGTGCGGAAAACGAGTGTTACAACGCCTGCGGCTATCACGCCAAAGATCTTTACTACGCCATCAGGATGTCCAACCTCAAGGCCCTGCAGATGCGCACCAAGCGTCTCTACGTGGTGCCCGAAGACAGCTACCTGTCCACCTATGCCACCCACTGGGACTGGGTGCGGCATTCCCTGGGGAAACAGCGCGACAACAGCGCCGATGCCTGGGTGGCGCTCAGAACCGCCCAGGACAAGTACTGGATCGACGATCACAGCCACAGCTGGAACGGTGCGCCCTGGGTGCGCAATCTCGAGCGCTGGCTGGTACAGAAGGACGTGGGCAGCGATGGCATCAGCCGGCGTGGCAGCGATCACCGCGTCAACGAGATCGACCGGGACAACGGCGAATCCTGGGAAGGGCGCCTGACGGATCATGCCAACGGCCAGGACTACCTCTACTTCTTCATCGACGACCTGTTTGCCGCCGACTTTCAGCAGTCATGGCAACTGAAGGTGACTTTCGTCGATCAGGGCAACAGTGCCTGGTGGGTCGAATACCCGAACAGCGGCAACCGGATCATCGCCAGCGAAACTGTCAGCCGCAGCGACAGCGGCAAGGTGAAAACCGCCACCATCGACCTGCCCCATGCCTTTTTCGACAACCAGATGGCCAATGCTGCCGACTTCCGCATCTTCAACGGTGGCCAGGAAGACCTGGAGGTGCGCTTTGTACGCCTGATCAGGAAAAACCGCCCGGCCGTTACCCTTCTGTTCCAGGATGGCTTCGAGGATCCGGTCAAGTAACCGGATAACTGCTCATCACGTACAAACAGCCCTGACCCGATATCCGGTTGAAAGCTTCATGAGCGACAACAGCCAATAAAAAAGGCGAAGCCTGATGGCCTCGCCTTTTTCATGCCCGCCCTGCAGCAATGCAGGGCGGTCGCGATCTGGTATGACTCAGATAGCTACGATGTTCTCTGCCTGGGGACCTTTCTGGCCCTGGGTGACAGTGAACTCGACCTTCTGACCTTCGGTCAGGGTCTTGAAACCAGAGCCTTGGATAGCGCTGAAATGAGCAAATACGTCTGGGCCGTTTTCCTGCTCGATGAAACCAAAGCCTTTGGCTTCGTTGAACCATTTAACGGTACCGGTAGTAGTAGACATAATAAAATCCTATAAATTCAAGAGTAATAAAAGCCCCTCACGGAGGCAGTTTTGCTAGAAGTGTTGCGTTTACTTATGAAGAACAGAACGAGGAACTACGGATGGAACTTCGAAATGGCGTGCATAAATATAAGACGTACTTTCAAGCTGAAATCGATTATATACACATTTACCCTGCAGTCAATACAATATTTTTCCTGATTTGCCTGCAGATTCACGCGCATGCAGGTTCACAGGGCATCCACATTCCGCTGCAGCCAGAATTCCAGCAGCGCCAGCTGCCACAGCTTGCTGCCCTGAATACGGGTGTGGTGCATTTCCGGCGCACTCAGCAGCATGTCCACGTAGGACCGCTCATACAGTCCCCGCTCACGGCAGGCCCTTGAATCCAGGATGTCGCGCATGAAGTCCAGGAACTCGCCACGCACATACTTCAGCGCAGGCATGGGGAAATAACCCTTGGGACGGTCGATGACCGCGTCGGGAACGATACCCCGGGCCACGCGCTTGAGCAGATGCTTGCCGCCAGACTGAAACTTGATCTGCGGCGGACAGCGGGCCGCCAGCTCCACCAGTTCGTGGTCCAGGAAGGGCACCCGCGCTTCCAGTCCCCAGGCCATGGTCATGTTGTCCACGCGCTTCACCGGGTCATCGACGATCAGCGTGGTGGCATCCAGCCGCAGCACCGCATCGATACACTCATCGGCACCGGGCTCGTTCAAACGCTGGCGGATATAGTCACCGGTATAGTCGTCACCGCGGAAGGGCTGCTGCACCATGCGCAGGTATTCCTCGTGGTCACGGTCGAAATAGGTCTTGCGCAGCCGGTCTGCACAATCGCCTTCATCGTCCTCCATGATACGCTGATACCAGAAATAGCCCCCGAAGACCTCATCGGCGCCCTGCCCGGACTGTACTACTTTTATTTCTTTTGAAACCTGCTCCGACAGCAGGTAGAAAGCCACCGCATCCTGACCGAACATGGGCTCGGCCATGGCGTCCACCGCTTCCGGCAGGCGGGCGAGCACCTGGTCGTTGGGCACCAGCAACTTGCGGTGATGGGGGCGGTAGCGTTCCACCACCTGGTCGGAATACTCGAACTCGTTGCCAATCTCCTCGGGCTGGTCCTCGAAACCGATGCTGAAGGTATGCAGATCCTCTTTGCCCAGTTCCGCCAGCAATGCCACCAGCAGGCTGGAATCCAGGCCGCCGGAGAGCAGCACACCCACAGGCACATCGGCGACATCGTTGCGCTTGCGCACCGCACTGCGCAGGGCATCGTGGGTAGCGTCCACCCATTCCTGTTCGCTCAGGGATTCTTTCGGGCGGGTGGCGTCCAGCCGCCAGTA
Organism: Thiolapillus brandeum; assembly: GCA_011051425.1. Taxonomy (GTDB): domain Bacteria; phylum Pseudomonadota; class Gammaproteobacteria; order Chromatiales; family Chromatiaceae; genus Thiolapillus; species Thiolapillus brandeum_A. The sequence continues at coordinate 6,641 of DRLF01000194.1, forward strand.
GCGCCCCGTGATTTCCCGGCCATGGGCATCGATCTTCATCCAGGTGGCCGGCTCCAGCTTGCGCACACCGTTCAGCAGGGTTCCCGGCGCCGGCACCACACCGTGCAGGGTGAACTGGAAATGAAGCGCTACGGCATCGATGGAGGTATCCACGCCACCACCGGCCAGCAACGCCGGCAGGCTGGAGGCAAACCGCAGCCGCTGCCCGTCACGGCTCCAGTAGAAAGGCTTGATGCCGAAACGGTCCCGGGCCATGAACAGGGCTTTCTCGCGCATGTCCCACACCGCAAAGGCAAACATGCCGTGCAGATGCGCCAGGCAATCCTGCCCCCATTCCCGCCAGGCTTTGAGAATGACCTCGGAATCTCCGTCGGAGAAAAAGTGGTAGCCCCGCTGCTGCAGTTCCCGGCGCAGTTCCCGATAGTTATAGATAGTGCCGTTGAATACCAGCGCCAGTCCCAGTTCCTGGTCCACCAGGGGCTGATTGGATTTCTCGGAAAGGTCGATGATGGACAGGCGGCGATGACCGAAACCCAGCACGCCGTCACTGTAACTGCCGCCATGATCCGGGCCACGGGGCTGCAACCGCTCTGTCATGCGCGCAATGGCCGCCAGGTCAGCCGGCTGGCCGTCGAATCTCAGTTCGCCACAGATACCACACATGATTCAGTCCTTCTCCCCGTCTGTATGTCCCCAGCCACCACCGCCAGGGGTTTCGATAGTCAGCACATCGCCGGCCTTTACCCTGCGATGGCACTTGGGCGGCAACGCCTCCCCGTTCAGCAGATTGCGGCCGCGCAGCCCGTTGCGGCCACCCGCCAGTCCCCAGGGCGCCAGCAGTCTGCGCTCGGTGAGCAGCGATATTTCCGCATCCGCGAGAAGCCCGAACTCCCTCACCAGGCCGTCACCACCGCTGTGCTTCCCTGCACCTCCGGAACCCCGGCGGACCTGGTAGCGCCGGATGCGCAGGGGATATTGCTGTTCCAGCACTTCGACAGGCGTATTCAGGGTGTTGGTCATGTGCGTCTGCACCGCGCTCAGACCCGCCGTCTCACGGCTCGCGCCCATGCCGCCGCCCATGGTCTCATAATAATCCCAACTGTCGCCTGGCGCTGCGGACCCCATGGCGAGGTTGTTCATGCTGCCGTGGCTGGCTGCAGCCATTCGATCAGGAATCGCCTGTGCCAGTGCCCCCATGATCACGTCCACCACCCGTGTGCTGGTCTCCACATTGCCCGCCGCCACCGCCGCCGGAAAGCGTGCGTTGACCAGACAGCCTGCCGGTGCGTGCAGGCTGATGTTGCGGAACACACCGGCGCAGGCCGGCGTCTGGGGAGGCATGAGGCAGCGAAACACGTAGTATACGCCAGCGGCAGCGACCGACAGGGGGCAGTTGACATTGCCCGATACCTGTTCGGCGGTACCGGTGAAATCCACCTCGATATGTCCCTGCCGAACCGTGACTCTGGCCTGAATGGGAATCCGTTCCTGACCCTGGCCATCATCGTCCAGCCAGTCCGTGAACGTATAGCTGCCATCCGGGATCTTCTCCAGTACAGACCGGGCAAGACGCTCCCCGTAGGCGTTCAGCGCCTCCATACCTCCTGAAAAAACAGCTGTCCCCTGTTCTTCGATCAGCGCCTGCAGGCGCTGCCTGCCCGCCCGGTTGGCGCTGAGCTGTGCGGTCAGATCCCCTTCTGCCGCTCTGGGATTGCGGGTCGCTGCAAGTATGCCGTTCCATACCTCATGGTCCCGTTCACCCGCCCGGACCAGATGCACCGGCTCGATGACCATGCCCTCCTCCTCCAGAGAAGACGATACCGGCATGGAACCGGGGGTGTCCGCGCCGATATCGGCGTGATGGGCACGGTTGACCACGAAGCCCATCAGGGTTTCACCCGCGAACACGGGAGCGATCAGCGTGATATCCGGCAGATGGGTGCCGCCCAGGTAGGGATCGTTTAGAATGACCTGATCCCCCGCCCGCCAGCTGAGGCGATCGACGATATCCCCCATGGCATAGGCCATGCTGCCCAGATGCACCGGAATATGGGCCGCCTGGGCACCGAGTTCACCCCGGGCATCGAATATGGCGCAGGAATAGTCCAGGCGGTCACGGATATTGGGCGAAAAAGCCGCATTGCGCAGCACCGCCCCCATTTCGTCACAAACAGATTCCAGGCGGCTGGCAAACAGCCCCAGGGCAATGGCATCGAAGCCTTTTTCACCTTTATTTTCATTTTTCATGGCGGACATTATTGCATTTTGTCCCGATTCCGAATAACCTTAGCGCCATAATAACCCAGTAATTCACTAAAGATATAAAACGGAGAACATGAATGACTCATACATTGCCTGATCTGCCCTACGCAAAGGACGCCCTGGAGCCCAACATCTCTGCCGAGACCCTGGAGTTCCATCATGACAAGCACCATGCTACCTATGTCACCAATCTGAACAACCTGGTACCCGGCACCGAGTTCGAGAACGCCAGCCTGGAAGACATCGTGATGAAATCCGAGGGCGGCATCTTCAACAATGGCGCTCAGGTATGGAACCATACCTTCTATTTCAACTGCATGAGCCCCAACGGCGGTGGCGAGCCTTCCGGCGCCCTGGCCGATGCCATCAACACGGCTTTCGGTTCCTTCGCCGATTTCAAAGAGAAATTCTCCACCTCCGCCGCCACCAACTTCGGCTGTGGCTGGACCTGGCTGGTAAAGAACAGCGACGGCTCCCTGGAGATCGTCAACACCTCCGGCGCGGGCAACCCCCTGCGTGACGGCAAGACGCCCCTGCTGACCATCGACGTCTGGGAGCACGCCTATTACATCGACAAGCGTAATGTGCGCCCCCAGTACATCGCCGACTTCTTCAACGTGGTCAACTGGGACTTCGTGGCCGGTAACCTGGGCTGACAGCCGGTCTCCGGTTCAAACAATGAAAACCCCGGCCCTGTGCCGGGGTTTTTGCGTATTGCCCATATCCCATGAACACCCGCCACACTCCCCGCCCCGGCATTTCCCGCCAGGACCGGCTGTCAGACGAAGGACTGCAGCGCCTGAAGAAACAGCTGCAGTCGTCAGCCGGCATCAGTGATCAGGTGCTGGCCCAGTGGATCCGGCGCTACGGCAAAGACGCCGAAGCCCTGATTCTCGAAAGCGGCCGCGAATTGCCTTCAATTGACATGGATTAATGCTCCCTGTGCCCCCTGCAGCTAGGCTTGTTGCTTTCTCATTCTGACCACACCGGCAATGCACCACGGGAAACTCTTTGGCTTTCTGCTGCTGTTGCTGCTGCTTCAACCG
>DRLF01000195.1 GCA_011051425.1 Thiolapillus brandeum
CATCCTGGCGACCGCCCTGGTGGAAACCGGCTCGCGCATGGACGACGTCATCTACGAGGAATTCAAGGGCACCGGCAACATGGAAGTGCATCTGGACCGGCGCATTGCCGAGAAGCGCATCTTCCCGGCCATCAACATCAACCGCTCCGGCACCCGCCGCGAGGAACTGCTGATTCCCCAGGCGGAATTGCAGAAGATCTGGATACTGCGCAAGATCCTGCATCCCATGGACGAACTGGCGGCCATGGAGTTCCTCTACGACAAGCTCAAGTCGACCAAGACCAACGAAGAATTCTTCAGCTCCATGAAGAAATAGATCGGGCTTCAGCCCGGTGAGCGCACTTCACACAGCCATGATACTCGCCGCAGGTCGCGGCGAGCGCATGCGCCCCCTCACGGACCACACCCCCAAACCGCTGCTGCGGGCCGGCGGCAAGCCCCTGATCTTCCGGCACCTCGACAAGCTGGCCCGGGCCGGTTTCCGGCAGGTAGTCGTCAATCACGCCCATCTGGGCGAACAGATCGAGCGGGCGCTGGGCACGGGGGAACGCTGGGGTCTGCGCATACAGTACTCGGCAGAAGGCCAGGGCCGCGCACTGGAAACCGGCGGCGGTATCTGCAAGGCACTGCCCCTGCTGGGAGACGGTCCTTTTCTGGTCATCAACGGTGATGTCTTCACCGACCTGGACTACGCCGGCCTGCGGCTTCCCGCACACAGCCTGGGCCATCTGGTCCTGGTGGACAACCCCGACCATCATCCCGGGGGCGACTTCGTACTGAAGCAGGGCAGGGTACTGGAGCAGGGACAGCCAAAACTGACCTTCAGCGGCATCGGCGTGTACCATCCACGGCTGTTCCAAGGCTGCGAAGCCATCCCGTTCCCCCTTGCGCCACTGCTGCGCCGGCACATGCCAGAGGGTAGAATAAGCGGCGAACATTTCGAGGGCTACTGGCTGGATGTCGGCACGCCTGAACGTTATCAACTTCTGGACAGGATGCTCTCAAATGGGACAGGAAATCAGTCATAGCAGTTTTTCCGACGAAGACTTCAACCGTTTTCGGGATCGCGTGGTCGCGGAAACCGCCCTGCTGGAACAGTGGATGGCGGATGGCGTTCTCGACCAGGGGGAACCCATGGCCGGCAGCGAGATCGAGGCCTGGCTGGTAAACGACCGGGGCCTGCCGGCACCGGTGAATCAGGCTTTCCTCGAGCACATGAACGATCCCATGGTGGTGCCGGAGCTGTCCACTTTCAACGTGGAACTCAATACCCAGCCCCTGGCTTTTTCTGACGGCATGTTCTATCACATGCACGACGAACTGGCAGACCTGTGGCAACGCTGCGACCAGGTTGCCGGCCGGGAAGCCGCCCACATGCTCATGATCGGCATCCTGCCAACGGTGCAGCAGTCTGACCTGTGTCTGGGCAATATTTCCGGCATGCAGCGCTACCAGGCGCTGAACGAACAGGTGCTGCGCATGCGTGACGGACAGCCCCTGATGCTGGACATTCATGCCCAGGAACACCTGGTGGCAGAACACGACGACGTCATGCTGGAGGCCGCCACCACCTCCTTCCAGATTCATCTCAAGATCGACCCCGCCGGCGCGGTGCGTGCCTACAATATCTCCAAGATGATCTCAGCACCCATGGTGGCCCTGGCCGCCAACTCGCCTTTCCTGTTCGGTCACGAGCTCTGGGACGAGACCCGCATCCCCCTGTTCGAACAGTCCGTGGCCGTGGGCGCCAGCGACTATTCGAAGCGCGTGACCTTTGGCGTACGCTATGCCGAGCACTCCATCATGGAGTGCTTCGAGGCCAACCGCGACCGCTATCCCATGCTGTTGCCCCAGCTCATGGACGAGCCGGTTGAATCCCTGGCCCATCTGCGCCTGCACAACGGCACCATCTGGCGCTGGAACCGCCCGCTGGTCGGCGTCTCCGAGAACGGCAAGGCGCACATACGCATCGAGCATCGCGTGGCTCCCAGCGGGCCCTCCACCCTGGATGTCATCGCCAATGCCGCCTTCTACTTCGGCCTGGTGCGGGAGCTCATGGCGACAGAGGAAAACCCCGAAGCCCGTCTGCCTTTCATCAACGCCAAGGAGAACTTCTACAGCAGCGCCTGCCTGGGTCTGGAAGCAAGAGTGGTATGGTTCGACGGCCAGGAAGGCAGCGTGGCCGACCTGTGTCTGCAGAAGCTCATTCCCCAGGCCCGCGCCGGGCTGCGGCGCCTGGGCATCAGCCGGGACGAAACCGACTACTGGCTGGACATCATCGAAGCACGGGTGGAGAGCCACCAGACAGGCGCCCGCTGGCAGCGCGAGTGGGTCGCGCAGAACGGCAAGGACTTTCCTGCCCTGGTGCGCACCTACCGTGAGCGCCAGAACAGCGGCAACCCCGTGCACAGCTGGACCATCTGATCATGTATGCCGAACTCTATGAACTGCCTGCGCGCCTGCTCGATCTGCCGGCGGACAAGCTGCACGCTTTCCTCGGCGGCCCCACCCTGATCCACCTGCAGGGCCGGCGGGAAGCCCCCCTGTTCGTCTCCGTGCTCATGCACGGCAATGAAGATGTGGGCTGGGAAGCTGTACGACATATGCTGAAAAAATACCTGCCCGGCGGGGGGGACCAGGAACTGCCGCGCTCCCTGTCCCTGTTCATCGGCAACACCTCTGCCGCCGAGGTGAACATGCGCCGGCTGGCGGGTCAGCCCGACTACAACCGCGTCTGGCCCGGCAGTGAGCTGCCCCCGACGGCGGAACACGCCATGATGGAAAGCATCGTGGATACCATGGCCCACAAGGGCGTTTTCGCCAGCGTGGACGTGCACAACAACACAGGCATCAACCCCCACTACGCCTGCGTCAACGTAGTGCGCACCGAGTCCCTGCACCTGGCTGCCATGTTCAGCCGCACCGTTGTGTATTTCACCCGGCCCAAGGGCGTACAGTCCATGGCCATGACCGAGCTGTGTCCGGCGGTCACCCTGGAATGCGGCAAGGTGGGACAACTGCATGGCGTGGAACATGCCAGCGAATATCTGAACGCCTGTCTGCACCTGGCGCAGCACCCCACACACGCCATCTCACCCCATGACATCGATCTGTTCCACACGGTGGCCATCGTCAAGATCCCGCCGGAAGTGAGCTTCGGTTTTGGCTGCCAGAACTATGACCTGTGTCTGCTGGACGACCTGGAGGTGCTGAATTTCCGCGAGATACCCGCCGGCACCAGCTTCGGCAAGGTGGGCAGGCCGGACGGCATCCCCCTGGACGTGAAGAATGAAGCCAACCATGATGTGGCCACGCGCTATTTTTCCGTGGAACACGGTGAACTGCTGACACGCACGCCGGTCATGCCTTCCATGCTGACCAAGAATGAAGCCGTGATCCGCCAGGACTGCCTGTGTTATCTCATGGAGCGCTACGACCTCCACCTGGAAGACGCCGGCTAAAGATCCGCTTTGCTATCGGGTAGTATCCCTACCCGAACAAACCCTATTGAATGCCCATACGGGTGTGAGATTTATCACGGTATGATAGCCCTGTATCTGCTTGCAGGTATTCAAACCGGACGTCTCCGGTGCTTGTCCTGAAGTTTGCTGTGCCCGAATGGCCTGTCAGTTCGCACTGGCAGAAGCCGTTTGTGAAAACTGCAGGAAAACAGCCGCTGCTGAACATGCTCCTGTTCAGTTTTCCGATCACGGACCGGCAACCCGGCAAACTTCAACACAGTGAAGGAACATGAAAAATCACAGCCTGATCATATTCGTATCCGCCGTGCTGATGCTCGCATCCGCCACAGCAGCAGCGTCACCGAGTGACGACGCCTACTATGCAGAAATGGAAACGATGGCCGCCGAAGCGGATATCGCAGAAACGCGTGTGCAATCCACAGAAGACGGGTGGGTCGATGTCGGTGCCGGCTTGGTCGCCATCAGGAAAAACTCGCCCACCGCATTTGCCGCATACAAAGGGCTGCGCCCCGCCTACAAGGCGGAGATCCGCAAGGCCATCCGCAATGGCCAGGAAACCTTTGCGGTCATCGAGCTTATCTTCTCGCGCAACAATCTCATGGGTAACCGCTAGGGTTCTGCTGCTGCCAGCGCCAGGTATCGGCGCACATTTCGTCGATGCCTTTTTCCGCATGCCAGCCCAGTTCCCGGGCCGCGAGTCCGGGATCGGCATAACAGGTGGCGATATCACCCTCCCGTCGCGGCACCAGCTTGTAGGGTACCGGCCGGCCACTGGCCTTTTCGAAGGCTGCCACCATCTCCAGCACCGAATACCCCTGCCCGGTCCCCAGGTTGTAGGTCACCAGCCCGGGTGATGCGGCCAGTTTTTCCAGCGCCCTGATGTGGCCCCTGGCCAGATCCACCACGTGGATGTAATCCCGCACGCCGGTGCCGTCCACCGTGGGATAGTCGCTGCCGAAAACCGAAAGCTGTTCGAGCTTGCCCACGGCCACCTGGCTGATGTAGGGCATGAGGTTGTTGGGAATATCGTTGGGCGATTCGCCGATGCGGCCGCTCTCATGGGCGCCCACGGGGTTGAAATAGCGCAGCCGGGCGATATTCCAGTCCTGATCCGATTTATAAACATCCCCCAGCATTTCCTCGATAATGAGCTTGGAACGGCCGTAGGGGTTGGTGGCGGAAACGGGAAAATCCTCGGTGATGGGCAGGGATGCCGGTTCTCCGTACACCGTGGCCGATGAGCTGAATACCAGGTTTTTCACGCCGGTTTCGTTCATGGCCTCCAGCAGGTTCAGGGTGCCGCCGATATTGTTCTGGTAGTAGGGGATGGGGATATGAACAGACTCGCCCACGGCCTTGAGGCCGGCGAAATGAATGACCGCATCGATATCGTGCCGGTCGAATACGGCCCGGGTATCCGCCTTGTTGCGCAGATCTGCCTCGATGAAGGTGATGGGTTTACCCGTGATTTCCTGCACCCGCTCGACAGCCGTGTACTGACTGTTGCTCAGGTTGTCCAGGACGATGACCTCGTAGCCCGCCCCGAGCAGCTCGACATTGGTATGGGAGCCGATATAACCGGCGCCCCCCGTAACCAGCACTTTCTTGATCGTATTCATGGGGAGGGATTATAGCCCGTGACGACGTTTGAGGAAGTCGTAAATATCCTGCGCCAGTTGCGCATAGCCCCGGGCATTGGGATGAATGGCGTCAGATTTGCTGGAGCGGGACTGCAGGATCGCTGCCAGCGCATCATCTTCCAGGGGCACCTTTTCCTCCTCTGCAACTTCCGCGTACAGGGGGTCGGCGGACAGCAGCAGGGATGGCCTGGGTACGGCAACCAGCACCACCTGGGCAACCTGGCGGCGAATCAGGCCGATCATGGCACTGAGGTTGCGTTTTATCTCATCGGAATGATTCTTGCGCAACAGATCATTGCCACCGTGAACAAGGATCACCAGCGCAGGTTTGTATGCTTCCAGCACACCCGGTAAGCGCTGCAGGCCTTCCGCGCTGACTTCACCCGGCACACCCGCATTGATCACTTTGTGGCCGCTGAGTCTGGCCAGCACGGCAGGGTAGGACTGATCCCGCTTTGCACCTGTTCCATAGGTCAGGCTGTCACCGAAGGCGAGGATGACAGCATCTGCCCCCAGGGGCTGGAGCTCCGGCCCTTTGTCCACGCAGGTGGCCAGCAACAGCAGCAGCAAAAGGGCTGCCCATCCGCTCTGCCTCATTTGAGCAACGGGTTGGCCTGCAGGTCGGCATGATAGGAGGAGCGCACCATGGGGCCGCTGGCCACGTTGGAAAAGCCCATGGATTCGCCCAGCAGGCGCAGCTCATCGAACTCTTCCGGGGTCACGAAGCGGGACACGGGCAGGTGATCCCGGCTGGGCTGCAGATACTGGCCCAGGGTGAGCATATCCACGTCATGATCCCGCAGGTCCCGCATGACCTGTTCGATCTCTTCAGGTTCTTCTCCCAGTCCCAGCATGATGCCGGACTTGGTGGGCACATCATCATGAGCGGCACCGAACTCCTGCAGCAGTTTCAGGGACCAGGCATAGTCCGCCCCCGGCCGGGACTGGCGATACAGGCGGGGCACGGTTTCCAGGTTGTGGTTGAACACATCCGGCGGCGCTTCGGCCATGATCTCCAGGGCAATCTCCATGCGTCCGCGAAAATCCGGCACCAGGATTTCGATGGTGGTGTCCGGCGTCAGCTCCCGGACGGCGCGGATGCAGTCGCGGTAGTGGCCTGCACCGCCGTCGCGCAGGTCATCCCGGTCCACCGAGGTGATGACCACATATTTCAGCGCCATCTCCTGTATGGCTTCCGCCAGCTGACGGGGTTCATCGGCATCGAGGGGCAGAGGCTTGCCATGGGCCACATCGCAGAACGGGCAGCGCCGGGTGCAGATATCACCCATGATCATGAAGGTGGCAGTGCCATGGGTAAAGCATTCACCCAGGTTGGGGCACTGGGCCTCTTCACACACGGACGACAGTTTGCGCTCACGCAGGATCTTGCGGATGCGGGTCACGCCTGCACCCTGGGGCGCCCGGGCGCGGATCCAGTGGGGCTTGCGCGGCAGTTCCCCGCCGGGCTGCACCTTGACGGGAATCCTGGCCAGCTTGTCCTTTCCGCGTTGGTGAGTGCTTACTTTTGCCCGGGAAGGCGCGCGGTAATCATCAGTCATATTCTGTCCACCGGGGTTCGAGGTTGAGTTCGCGGCACAGCCCGCCGATCAGCTCCCGGCCGGCCTGCCGCCTGTCCATGTCCACGCCAAGATCCTTCAGCCGGGTGACTTCCTGTCCGGCATGTCCGCAGGGGTTGATGCGCTGGAAAGGCTCCAGGTCCATATCCAGATTCAGGGCAAGACCGTGATAAGTGTACCCTCTGCGCAGCCGCAAACCCAGTGCAGCAATCTTCTTTTCAGCCACGTAGACGCCGGGGGCATCGGGCCTCGCCACCGCTTCTATGCCCCGATCGGCCAGCAGGTGAATGACCGCGTTCTCCATGGCCGTCACCAGGCTGCGTATGCCCCTGTTCAGCGCCTTGAGGTCGAGCAGCAGGTAGGCGATGAGCTGGCCGGGTCCATGGTAGGTGACCTGGCCGCCGCGGTCGCTCTGCACCACCGGGATGTCACCGGGATGCAGAACGTGCTCAGCCTTGCCCGCCTGCCCCTGGGTAAACACGGGCGGGTGTTCCATCAGCCAGATTTCGGAAGGCGTATCCGGCCCGCGGCCGTCGGTGAAATCACGCATGGCCTGCCAGGTCTGAATATAGTCCACCTGGCCGAGATCGCGGACGATGACGGCATGGCGCATGGGGGTATCCGTGGGTGTCGCAGCCATGCCAGGCGGGCGGCTACAGGCGCATTAGCACCCGGTCATGGGCGGTCAGGTCGTCATAGATGGCATCGAGATGTTCGCGGCTCTGCGCCTCGATATCCACGGTGACAGAAACGTATTTTCCGTTCTTGCTGGGCTTGAGACTTACCGCGCCCTCGCTGATATCCGGGCAGTGGCGACGGATGATCTGCACCACCAGGGCGTCGAAATCATCTTCGTCCAGACCCATGGCCTTGATGCGGAAACGGCAGGGATAGACCATGCCTTCGGGTTCTTTTCGGGTTTCTTCAGTTTCAGTCATAACAGTTGTCCGGTGGGGAATTGCGCAATCGCAGGCGCGCCTTGCAGGCGCCATACAATGCGTCCATTTTCTCCCATATGGGGCCGGGATGACCGTTATCAACCGGTCGGCCGTTCAGCCGGGTGACCGGCATCACTTCCTTGGTGGAGCTGGTGATCCAGATTTCTTCCGCATTTTCCAGCTCTGCAACTGAAATACTGGCTTCGGCGTAGGGGAGGCCCGCTTCCCGGGCCAGTTCCAGCACCAGATCCCGCGTGATGCCCGGCAGCAGGTGCTGGCTCTTGGGGGGCGTGATGATCAGCCCTTCTTTGACGATGAACAGGTTGGAAGCCGTGCCTTCGTTGGCCAGGCCGTCACGCACCAGTATGGCTTCCTGCGCGCCTTCATCCCGCGCCTGCTGCTGCGACAGGATGTTCGCCAGCAGGGTGATGGCCTTGATGTTGCAGCGCTCCCAGCGAATATCATCCAGGGTGATCACGCTCATGCCCTGTTTCACCAGTTCCGGGTCGCGCACCGCCAGATCGGCGG
>DRLF01000196.1 GCA_011051425.1 Thiolapillus brandeum
CAATCTCGCGCAGGTAGCACCCTTTGTCTCTCATTTTGCGTATCATGATCCAGTCCTCTCGGTTGAGCATGGCGGCCTCCTTGGGTCGGTTGAACAACACAAGGATGCCTCATGCTTGATCGGGAGGACATCTCAAACCGTTATTGTGGGGTCATATAGCATCGGTGGTGACAGGGCTTGAACCCTCCCACGTTGGGACAGTCAAATTCCACCCCAATTGTCACAAGGAACGGAATCAAGCTGTTCCATGCCATCGGTTCTACCCAACATCCTTTCCATTTGACTCCGACCCCGGCCACCACTGTTATCGCCTTGCCAGGCGGCTCCCTTGCGCGGCCCGCTTTAGCCGGGTCAGCAGCTTTTCTCCCCACGCCCCTACCAGGCCATATTATCCCAACTGGTAGGCCAGCTACCTATTTTTCCACCATCTATTCCTCATTATCAATGGGGGCTTCCTGGCACATAATTTCCTTCATCAAGCAATTTTGAGACCCAGTTCCTTGACGCGCGCTGCCCAGCACCGACAGGGAACCTGCCCAACCCGATCAGGAAATAACATTCATGACACAAAACAGCTTCAATAACAAAACGGCACCCCGGGCCGTCATCACCACCCTGCTGCTCTCAGCCTGGATCAGCCCACTTTGGGCCGCGCCCGTGGATGACGCCATAAACAAAGCCGGTAAGCAGCGCATGATTACCCAACGGCTGTTGAAGGACTATGCCATGATCGGAATGAATCTGGATCTCGGGAACCCTGGCAAGGACCTGGAGGATATGGTTAAGGAATTTGACACCATTCTCGCCGACCTGGAAGCCTATTCCAACAAACAGAACATCAACACAGGCCTGGCAGAAATCAAGAGCCTTTGGGGGCCGTTGAAGAAAGTTCTGCAGGATACTCCCGATAGAGCCAAAGCCGCTCAGCTGCAAAAGGACTTGGATGACTTGCTGGCCGCCTGCCATAAGAATACCCAGCTCTTGTCCGAACACTCAGGCAACCAGCGAGGAGAAATCGTCGACCTGGCCGGACGCCAGCGCATGCTCTCCCAACGCATGGCCGCCCTGTACATGCTCAAGGCGTGGAAAATCGAAGGCGTGGACTATTCCGGAAAGCTTTCCCAGTCCATAAGCGAGTTCGCCAGCGCACACCAGCAGCTGGTGGAGTCTTCCCTGACCACCACGGAAATCCAGCAACTGCTTACCCGGGTAAAAAAGGCTTTCGCCTGGTTCGAAATGATGGGTCACTCCAAGTCCGGCCGCGTCATTCCATCCCTTATCAACAAATCAGCGAACAACATCCTGGCTGACATGGACAAGGTTACCTCCATGTACGCCAGCGCAAGCAAATAGCCTCTCAACAACCAAGTCCTGGAGTTGAAACCATGAACATCTACAGCAAATCGTTACCGGCACTGGTCTGCCTTGTCTTCCTGATGCTGGTCACCGGCAACAGTCTGGCCGCCACTACCGGCGCTGAGAAGCCCAGTCTTGCCGTCCTCATCGATATCGCCGGCAAGCAGCGCATGCTGTCCCAGAAAATCGCCAAGGCCTATTTCTTCCATGGCCAGGGCATTCGCCGGGACAAGACCCGCAAACAGCTTTTCGACAGCATCAAGGAATTCGATCGCAATTACGAGGTCATCCGCAACTCCGTTGACAACCAGGGTGTTCAGGACATGCTGGTATACATCGGCATGGCCAAGGATGAGCTCGCCGCCCTGGCAAAGCAGCCGTACAGCAAGGAAAACGCCGCCCTGGTGCTGGACTACAGCGAAACCATGCTCGAAGGCAGCCAGGACATCGTCTCCCGCCTGGAAGAAATGTCCAAGCTGAAAAAGGAAGCCATCGTCAATCTTGCCGGTCGGCAGCGCATGCTCACCCAGCGCATCGCCAAGTATTACATTGCCTACCAGGCAGGCTTCCGGGATCACAACACCGTGGAGCAGCTCAAAAAGGCCGTCAAGGAATTCGAGGAAGCCCACGCGGCCCTGCGCAAGGCCCGGCAGAATACGCCGGAAATCAACAAAGAACTGGCCAATGTCGAAAGACTCTGGAAGGTTGTAGCCAAATTCTACAAGGACGTGGAGAGGGGCGGCCTGCCCGTCATCGTACTGGCCACCACGGACGACATCATGGCCACCATGAATCGCATTACCCACCAGTACGTGAATATTCTGGGTTCCTGAAGCCGCCATGGCATAACAGTTCAGTAGTGGAGAGAATCATGAGAAGCACCGTTATCATCGCCCTTATCTTTACGGTCATCCAGATCAACGTACATGCCACCTTGACCACAAGGACCCAGGACAGCCCTTCCATCGGCATGGCCCAGCTGGTTCTGGACGAAACCCGTACCGTGGAATGGATGCCGGATGCCAACCTGGTGACAACCTTGTGCAAGAGCGGTCACCCCCTGTTGTCCAGCTTCGACCCCAGCCAGGTGGTTAACGGAACCGGCCGAAGCATGGCCGAAATCTGTTCTCAAGAAGGCAGGATGAACTGGTACGAGGCGAAAGCCTGGATCCGCCATCTCAACCAGAATGCCTATCTTGGTTACACCAACTGGCGGCTGCCTGAAATTTCTTCACAGGATCCCAGCTGTTCCGAGCTGGCGGAACTCGACAATACCACCGTCACCTTCGGCTTCGGCTGCCGCAACGGAGAGCCGGGACGCCTCCACGCCGTGCTGGGCAGCAACATCGGCCGCCTGAAAAATCTCGACGAAGGCATGTACTGGTCAGAAACCGTCCTGGCCAAGGACGACTCCCTGGCCGGCGTCTTCGACGTGAAGACCAACTGGCAGGACGCTGAGGGAAAAACCTCCGACCTGCTTCATGTCTGGCCAGTTCGCAGTTTGTAACCCGACCACTCTCCGGGTGCAAAACGCCGCCGGGTCAAGGATGGCCTGGCGGTTTCTTATTTTTGGGTTGGTTATCCATTTTTGAATCAGCCCTATGCCGATCACTAGTAGCATTTGCAATCTGTTTTATCCTTTCCAGAATGAAAGGGACACGCGCTTGGCTCGCTTCATCTGTTGGCATATGTCCATATACTGCGTCAACAAATCGTGCATCACCAAGTATTTCCTGGAAAATGTCAGATAATGCTTCGCGCAAGCTTTGGGGGGCACCCCTGACCTCATCGATGATGGTGGACCTGCCATCGATCACCGCTACAACATCCTCGATATCATGGCTCATTTGGTAATCACCGTGCCCCCTTCCATCGAACGCCTCCAACTTAGTGATCAAGAAAAAGGGGGGTGATACGATACGGATCAGCCTTCCATTGGGTAATTGGATCTTGTCCGCATTCTCCATGGCAGCGGCATACCAGGCATTCCCAAATCCCAATATTGCCGGGTCTGCCGGCATGACATCCAAAATGACGCACCCATTTCTCCATCGGCAAACCGGCGCATCATCGCTGGTGTCTTCTGAAAATCCCTGTTTACGCAAGCGCTCGGCCAAAGCGTAGTATTCCCTCCTGGAAAGCACTTGCACAATGACGTCGACATCGATGGTTTCCCTTATCGGTGGTGCAGCGGCATCATCGATCAACAGCCCGGTAACGCAACCACCGAGAAACACAAATTCATCGGCCAAGTCACCAAGACGGCTAACGGCAAGTTCGAGCAGCGCGAGATTCGGATTGTGGGCAGGTACCATAACCTTCCAGACGTTTCTTCAATTCACGGATCGCCAAGTTTCGCTCTCGTGCCCGCCCGCCCCGTATCGCATCAATCAATACCAACAGCTCATACAGTTCACCATCAGCACGAGCCGCTTTTGGGACTGAACGATACAGTGGAGAAAAAGACAGCCCCCTCACTTTACCATCGGGATCTGGCCATACGGGGGGTGGTTCCGATGAAGGCAGGATTTCCTGTTCAAG
>DRLF01000197.1 GCA_011051425.1 Thiolapillus brandeum
ACGCCGCTGGTGGAACTGCAGCGATTGCCGGGAAAAACGGGCAACGTCCTGCTAGTAAAGCTGGAGGGAAACAATCCTGCAGGCTCTGTCAAAGACAGGCCTGCGCTCAAAATGATCGAGCAGGCCGAAAGACGTGGTGAGATCCGGGCCGGTGACACGCTGATAGAAGCAACCAGCGGCAATACAGGCATCGCGCTGGCCATGGTGGCGGCCATCAAAGGATACCGCCTGAAACTCATCATGCCGGACAACATGAGCATGGAACGCAAGGCTGCCATGGCGGCCTACGGTGCGGAACTGGTCCTGGTGAGCGAAGAGCAGGGCATGGAAGGCGCGCGGGATCTGGGTATGGAGATGCAATCCAGCGGGCAGGGAAAACTGCTCAACCAGTTCGACAACCCGGACAATCCCCTGGCGCACTATGAGGGAACGGGGCCGGAGCTGTGGCGGGATACCGCAGGCAGAATCACCCATTTCGTCAGCGCCATGGGCACCACGGGCACCATCATGGGAGTGGCGAGATTTCTCAAGGAACAGCGCGATGACGTGCAGGTCATCGGCGTGCAGCCGGAGGAAGGGGCGCAAATCCCCGGGATACGCCGCTGGCCAAGGGAATACCTGCCAGCGATTTTCGATCCGTCACTGGTGGACAGAGAGATGGACGTGTCCCAGCAGGAGGCGGAAGACACCACCCGGGCGCTGGCTGAGAAGGAAGGCATCTTCTGCGGTATTTCTTCCGGCGGCGCCGTTGCAGCCATGCTGCGGCTCTCCCGCGAAGTAAGCAATGCCGTGCTGGTGGCCATCGTCTGCGACCGGGGAGATCGCTATCTTTCCACTGGTATCTTCGACCCGGACCGTTGCTGACATGGGACGCAGAAGACGCAGGCAGAAACTGCCCCAGGAGCCAAGGGAAGCGCGGGTGGACTCCCTCAGCCACGATGGCCGTGGGGTGGCGAGAATCGATGGCAAGGCGACCTTCATTCATGGCGCCCTGCCGGGCGAGCGGGTCATTTTCCGCTACACCGGCAAACGCAAGAACCATGATGAGGGTGAAGTGGTGGAGGTGCTCGAGGCCAGTGAACAGCGTGTGACGCCAGCCTGCCGTTATTTTGGCCTGTGTGGTGGATGCAGTCTGCAGCATCTGGAAGCAGGGGCGCAGATCCGCTACAAGGAACAGACGCTGATGGATGCGTTCGCTCACATCGGCAAGATCTCCCCCGGGCGGGTTCTGCCACCCTTGACCGGTTCCTCTGCCTGGGGCTATCGCCGCAAAGCGCGTCTGGGTGTCAAGCATGTGCTGAAGAAAGGAAAGGTGCTGGTGGGGTTTCGTGAGCGCAGTGCCAGTTTTATCGCCGACATGGACAGCTGCGAGGTACTGCATCCGAAAATCGGTCATGCACTCGCTGACCTGTCCTCCCTGATCGAAAGTCTTTCCATTTCGACCCGGGTGCCCCAGATCGAAGTGGCCATGGATGACGAACGCTGTGTACTGATCTTCCGTATCCTGGAGCCTCTCACGGATGAGGACAGGAATGCACTGCTGCATTTTGGCAGTGTCCGGGACTTTGTCATCTATGTACAGGATGGCGGCCCGGATACCGTCAGGCCATTGGGCGAAGCAGCCGATCTGCACTACACTTTGCCAGATTACGGAGTGGAACTGCATTTTCAGCCGACAGATTTTACCCAGGTGAACAGCGGCATCAATCGCCAGATGATACGTCAGGCGCTGGGATTGCTGGAGCTGGAAAAGAAGGACCGGGTGCTGGATCTTTTCTGCGGAATCGGCAATTTCACCTTGCCCATGGCCACGAAGGCCGGACAGGTGACCGGCGTGGAAGGTGCCGAAGAACTGGTGGCGCGGGCCAGGGACAACGCCTCGCGAAACGGTCTGGAGAACGTTAGCTTCCATGTGGCCAACCTGTACGAATCTCTGGAACAGGAACCCTGGTTGCGCCAGACCTACGACAAGGTGCTGCTGGACCCGCCGCGCAGTGGTGCCTTCGAGGTGCTGGCCCATCTGCCGTGCATGGGAGCGGAGCGCATTGTCTATGTGTCCTGTTATCCGGGCACTCTGGCCAGGGATGCGGCAGAACTGGTCAACAACCTGGGTTACCGGCTGGTATCTGCCGGCGTGATGGACATGTTTCCTCATACCGCGCATGTCGAAAGCATCGCCCTGTTCGAGAAAACCTGATGGGAATCGAGATCGAAAGAAAATTTCTGCTGGCTTCGGATGCGTGGCGGGATGATGTTGAAAAATCCCTGAACATGCGCCAGGGCTACCTGAGCCATGATGCCCTGTCATCGGTGCGCATACGGGTCTACGATGACCACGCAGATATCAACGTCAAGAGTACCCGGGATGGTATCCACCGGCTTGAATATGAATATCCCATCCCCCTGCCGGATGCGCAGGAGCTGTTGAGCAGGGTGGCCCACCGGCCTCTCATCGAAAAGACCCGGCATGTTCTTCATGTTGAAGGCCACTGCTGGGAAATCGATGAGTTTGAAGGTGAAAATGCCGGGTTGATCGTGGCAGAGATCGAGCTGGATTCTGTCGATGAAGTGTTTCATCGTCCCGCCTGGCTGGGTGATGAGATTTCCACGGATGCCCGCTACTACAACAGCAATCTCAGCAAACTGCCGTATCGTTACTGGAAGGAAGATTCGTGACGCGCCATCTCCGGGTTGCACTGGCGGATCAGGAACTCAGCCTCTGGGATGATGACAGGCTGTTGGTGGTCTACCCCGTATCGACCGCACTGCAGGGTCCCGGATCGATGCGGGACAGTGGCTGCACACCCACAGGGCGGCATCGCATCCGCCTGAAGATTGGTGACAACTGTCCCCTGTATACTGTGTTCAGGGCGCGCAGGCCCACGGGAGAAATCTACACGCCGGAGCTGGGGCGGCAGTTTCCGGACAGGGACTGGATACTGACCCGGATACTGTGGCTGAGCGGGCTGGAACCCGGTATAAACAGGGGGAGTGATTGTGATACGCTCAAACGCTTTATCTATATTCACGGGACCGCAGAGGAATCACTGCTGGGGACACCTGTATCGCACGGGTGCATTCGTATGAACAGCCACGATCTGATTGAACTGTTCGATGCCGTTTCGAACGGCACCATCGTCACTATTGAATAGCGGTCTTCACTGCCTATGACACATGGACCTTTGATGCTCGACCTGGCCGGCACTGTTCTGACTCCGGAAGAACGTGAACTCCTGTTGCATCCGGCTACAGGTGGGGTCATTCTGTTCAGCAGAAATTATGAAACGCCGGAGCAGGTCAGAGCACTGGTGAAGGAAATCCATGATTTGCGCAGTCCGGCCCTGCTGGTGTCGGTCGATCAGGAAGGAGGTCGTGTACAGCGGTTTCGTGAAGGGTTCTCCCGGCTGCCGGCAGCATCGAAATTTGGCGTGCTGCATTCAAGTCATCCGCAGAAAGCCATCGATGCCGCACATCATATCGGCTGGCTGATGGCAGCCGAACTACGCGCGGTGGGTGTCGATTTCAGTTTTGCCCCCGTGCTGGACCTGCAGACAGACATCAGTCAGGTGATCGGCGACAGAGCCTTTTCGGATGATCCACTCCTGGTAGGCAAACTGGCCTTCAGCTGGGCTGCAGGCGCCAGGGAGGCGGGTATGCCTTCCGTGGGAAAACACTTCCCCGGCCACGGCTGTGTGGAAGCGGATTCCCATCTGGACCTGCCTGTAGACAACCGGCGTTTTTCAGAAATCTGGGACCATGATCTGCTGCCTTTCCGGCACATGGTGGAAAACAATCTGGAAGGACTCATGCCGGCGCATGTCGTATATGCGGCCGTGGATGAAAGGCCGGCAGGCTATTCCCCTTACTGGATACAGGAAGTGCTGCGCCAGCGCATGGGTTTTGGTGGTGTGGTGTTCAGCGATGACCTGAGCATGGCGGCTGCCAATATTGCCGGCGACTATTCCGAGCGTGCAGCAACAGCCCTGGAGGCCGGTTGCGACATGATCCTGGTGTGTAACAATCCGGAAGGTGCGAGTGAGGTGCTTACTTCCCTGGCGGAATACTGCGATCCTGTCAGTCAGGTGCGGCTGGCGCGCATGCACGGCAAGGGGCAGGTCTCTTCCGGTGATCTCCGGGAGGACCCCCGCTGGCTGCGGGCCATGGAGTACCTGAATCTGCTGGATGGAGAGGAATCTCTGGACCTGGAGCTGTAAGTGATGAAAGAAACCAGCGACATGCAGGAAGTAAAGGACCATGCCCGGCTGTTGTACAGCACTGAGGAGGTGGAATCTGCGCTGGATCGCATGGCAGGTGAACTGGCCGCAAAGGTTTCGCACAGCAATCCCATACTGCTGGCGGTCATGAATGGCGGGCTGATTCCCCTGGGTATGCTGCTGCCACGTCTCGATTTTCCCCTCCGCGTGGATTATCTGCATGCCACCCGCTATCGGGAACGCACCTACGGCACAGACCTGCAATGGAAAAAGACACCGGAATATTCCCTCGCAGGGGAAACCGTCGTGGTGGTGGATGATATCCTGGATGAGGGATACACTTTAAAGGCCATAGTGGATTACTGTAAGGAGCAGGGTGCTGCACAGGTCATTTCGGTCGTGCTCGTGCAGAAGATACACCGGCGCGGAAACGACATGGCGGCGGATATCGTCGGCCTGACGACGCCTGATGAATATCTGTTCGGTTATGGAAT
>DRLF01000198.1 GCA_011051425.1 Thiolapillus brandeum
AATGGTGAATGGATTTTTCAGCGGGCACTGGCCATGGCCAGGGTTTTACGGCCGTATTGCTGAGCATGCCGGAGTGATAGGCAGATACAGTGAAATGTTTGCGAAAGACAGTTTCCGCTCTATTGTTACCGAACAATCGTCTGTGACTGGTGGTTGTCAGATATCGTAGCCCGGCAAACGCAAGCGGAGCAGCGGTGATGGCCGGTGTTTCAGGGGAGGGCCGGTGGTTTTGTGGGATAGTGCTTCAGTTTTTTTCCCGTGAGCTGTCGCTCCAGGAGGGGGCGGTACGTTGGTGCCCTGCCTGCTGCAGCCTGTCCAGGTAATCTGTCCAGTACAGGGCCTGCTTCTTCCCGAGGTCGTGCAGATAGGCCCAGTCGAACAGCCCTGAATCATGCCCGTCGTCGAAGAAAATCTTGATGGCATATTGCCCGACAGGTTTGATATCGGTGATGTTCACATCTTGCTTGTCCAGTTGCAGTTTGGCACCCTGTCCCCAGTGCCCGCGCACCTCAGCCGAAGGTGAATAGACCCGTAACAGCTCGGCCGGATAGGTGAAATGACTGCCGTCATCGAAACTGATTTCAAGCGTATGGGAGCGGGTGTGTACGGTGATATCAACGGGCTTGGGTGTGTCACTCATTTATCCACCCTCCCAGGTAGCGCATTGCCAGTCTGGCCAGCATGTCGATATGGGCCCTGGTATCGTTCAGGCAGGGAATGTATTCATAGCGTTCTCCACCGGCTTGCAAAAACACTTCTTTGTTCTCCATGGCGATTTCTTCCAGTGTTTCCAGGCAATCTGAGGAAAAGCCCGGGCATATGACCTGCACATGTTTGCATCCGGCGTTTGCCAGTTCACGCAGGGTGTCCGCCGTGGCCGGTTGCAGCCAGGGTTCTCTCCCCATGCGGGACTGATAGCAATGCCGCCATTGCGCGCTGTTCAGATTCAGGGCTGAAATCAGTGCGTTTGTTGTTTCTTCACATTGGTGGGGGTAGGGATCACCCGCATCGGCATAACGTTGCGGCAAACCGTGGTAGGAAAGAACCAGTGTATCCGGCTGGCCGTGCTGCTCCTGGAAATCCTTCACGCTGCCGGCCAGGGTCTGAATGTAACCGGGGTCGTCAAAATACTGATTGAGCAATCGCAGCTCGGGGAGCAGGCGCCAGTTTTTCAGCTCGGTAACCACGGCGTCGAATGCGGAAGCCGTGGTGGTGGCGGAATACTGCGGGTAGAGCGGGAATACCAGTATGCGCTGGCAGCCCTGATCACGCAGTTGCTCCAGGCCTTGTCTGATGGACGGATTGCCATAGCGCATGGCGGGAACCACGGCAATACGGCTGCCCAGCTTTTGCTGGAGTGCTTTGGCCTGTTTCACCGTATTCGTGAGCAAGGGCGAGCCTTCCTCCGTCCAGATCTTGCGATAGGCTTTGGCGGATCGTGCCGGACGGATATTGAGAATGGCGCCGTGAAGAATCGGCCACCAGAGAACGCGGGGCATTTCCACCACACGGGGATCCCAGAGGAATTCGCGCAGATAGCGTTTGACGTCCCCCCGGGATGGGGAGTCCGGTGTGCCCAGATTGATCAGGAGGATACCGGCGTCGCATTGCTGTTCAGGTTCTGTCATGGCTCATCTGCAGTTTTCTGTCACTGGATTCGATTCTCATGTTGGATGATCTCATGAGTAGCTCAGGAAAGAACCTGCTGAATCCAGATACTTTGCTTCGCGCTCAAGTTCGGCTGTGGTCAGAGGATGTTCCTCGAGCCAGTCTGCGGGGAAAGACAGGATGATATTGTTCTTTTCCGCCATGATGCCAAGCCTGGGTTTGCGGCGGGAGCTGCGTCCGCGGTGCAGCAGTACGGACAGGCGCAGCAGGATGGCAAGGCGTTTGCTGGATTCGCGCACTTCTTTGGCAAGGTCGCCGAAAAGTGGGGTGGGGAATTTACGCCGGTGCGCACGCACGAGCATGGCCAGCACTCCCTGAGACTGCCGGGAGAAGCCTGCCAGGTCTGCATGGGCGAGAATATAGGCGCCATGTTTGTGGTAACTGTCATGAGAAATGGCTACGCCGACTTCGTGCAGGAGAGCGCTCCACTGCAGCATCAGCTGCAGTTCGGGATCGTCCAGTTTCCAGCTGTCTGACACCTGCTCCAGCAGCATTAAAGCTGTATGCGCCACGCGCTTTCCCTGCTCCTGGTCAAGGCCGTAGCGCTGTACCAGGGTATCGACCGTGCGTTCACGCACGTCGTGATGCTGGATGCTGCCCAGCAGTTCAAACAGCAGTCCTTCCCGCAAAGCCAGATCAGAGACCCGCATCTGATCGATATCCAGAGCCTTGAATACTGCGCTGAGCACTGCCACACCACCGGCAAAGACCGGACGCCGGTTGTCACTCAGTCCTTCCAGCTTGAGGTTGTCCGCCTTGCCTGCATCGACAACCGCCTTGCGCAGTTTCTTCAGTGATTTCCGGCTGATGCCCTTGTCGGACCAGCCCTGGGCCTGCACGACATCACGGATGGAGCGGATGGTGCCCGAGCTGCCCACTGCAAGTTCCCACTGGTCGCTGTCATACACAGTTTGTACCGGGCGCACTTCCAGCCGACCGGCGATTACCGCGGCATCCATGAGCTGTTGGGTGATCCTGCCATCCGGGAAGAAACGCTGACTGAAGCTCACGCAACCCATGAACAGGCTTTCCCGATCGAGGGTTTCCATGCCCGCGCCGATGATCAGTTCAGTGCTACCGCCGCCGATATCGACCACCAGGCGTTTTTCCTCGCTGCCCGCCAGTCCATGAGCCACACCGAGGTATACCAGCCGTGCTTCCTCGTGTCCGGCGACGATTTCGATGGGGTGGTTGAGTGCCTCCTCCGCCTTGTGCAGAAATTCTCCACCGTCGCGTATCTGGCGCAGCGTGTTGGTGCCTACTGCACGCACGGCATGTTGCGGCAGATCGCGCAGCCGCTGGCCGAAACGGGATAGGCAATCCAGAGCGCGTTCCTGAGCTTCATCCGTCAGCCGCTTCTTGTTGTCCAGCCCAGCGCCCAGGCGTACCATCTCCTTGAGCCTGTCGATGATCTGCAGCTGGCCGTTTTCGATCTGTGCGACGATCAGGTGAAAGCTGTTGGAGCCAAGGTCGACAGCGGCAATCGTGTGGGGCGGGGTAGTCTGTGATTCTGGCATCTGCGCGGATTTGGATACAGCAAACAATACACGTTAGTTTACAGCAGAGGAGAGAGGAGTGAAATTCTGTAGCAGTTGCGGTTCGAATGTGGAGTTGAGCATTCCGCCCGGGGACAACCGCCAGCGATTCGTGTGTACCTCATGTGGTGAAATTCATTATCAGAACCCCAAACTGGTGACAGGCTGTATTCCCGAATGGAAAGACCGCGTGCTGTTGTGCCGCCGCGCCATCGAACCGCGTTATGGCTTGTGGACCCTGCCGGCAGGATTCATGGAAAATGAGGAGAGCGCTCAGCAGGGCGCCGCGAGGGAAACCCTGGAAGAGGCAAATGCGCGGGTCAGTATCGAGCAGCTCTACACCACCTTCAATCTGCCGCATATCAGCCAGGTCTATCTGCTGTTT
The DNA here is from genome assembly GCA_011051425.1 of Thiolapillus brandeum. Lineage (GTDB taxonomy): Bacteria > Pseudomonadota > Gammaproteobacteria > Chromatiales > Chromatiaceae > Thiolapillus > Thiolapillus brandeum_A. Next base: position 3,589 of record DRLF01000198.1, read on the forward strand.
CGCGGCAGCCTGGAGGACCTGGATTTTTCTCCAGGTTCCGAGAGCCTGGATGTGGCCCTGTTCCGGGAGGAAGATATTCCCTGGGACGAACTGGCGTTTCCCGTGGTCAGGGAAACCCTGAAATATTACTTTCAGGACAGGGAATCCGGCGTGTTCATTCCCCGTGTGGGAGATATTCACTGGCAATCAAGAAAATCCGGGGAGTACACCGTTACCCTGTTGCAGGCGGGTAGCTGAAGCCCGGTGATTTGGTATCATTTCTACCCTGACAGGATGTGGGAAGAGCCCACCCATGGCTTTTTCAACAACGGAAACCGAAAAATGCGATTGTCGCTTTCTCACGCGCACAGGCGGCCCAAAAAACCTTTTTTCAACGGCCTGCCAATCGGTCCTGGAGATGGAACAGTGAGACAGGAAGTCCGCACAATACTGCAAGCCCTGTTGCTGCTTACACTGTTTCATTCCTTTGCGGCCCTGGCCACGACACCCGACCTTACCTGGGAAGAAGCAAAACTGCGTGCCAGGCAGGTAGCTTCAGTCGACTACAGGCTGTATTTCCGGTTTACCGGAGGGAGCAGGGAATATCAGGGCAAGGCAGAGGTCATGTTCAACCTCAAAGCCGTTCCGGATCACCTGTTCCTGGACTTTTCGGGTGACAGGCTCAAGAAGCTGCGCATCAATGGTCATCCGGTCGCGCGGGCAGCCATCCAAAACCATCGTGTGTATCTGAAACCCGAGCTGCTGAAGACCGGGCGCAATACTGTACAACTGGTTTACGCCAATGATTTCGACACCGGCGGCACCGGGCTGCACCGGTTCGTCGATCCCGTGGACAACCGGGAATACTTCTTCAGCCATTTCGAACCTTTCTGGGCAAACCGCCTGTTTCCCTGTTTTGATCAGCCGGACCTGAAAGCGAGCTTCAGTGTTACCGTGGAAGCACCTGATGACTGGCAGATCATCAGCAACACGCTTGCCACGAAGACCGGGAACGGCGATCTCAGCCGACACGAATTCGCCCGGAGCAGGCGTTTTTCCACCTACCTGTTTGCCCTGGTGGGTGGCCCTTTTGCCGTATTTGAAGACCGCCGGGCGCGCATTCCCAGTAGGCTGTTCAGTACGCAGTCCATGTCTGCTTACGTGGATGCGGAAAATATCTTCGAGGTCACACGGCAGGGTTTTGATTTCTACGGGAAATACTTCGGTATTCCCTATCCCTTTGGGAAATATGACCAGATATTCGTTCCCCATTTCAATGCGGGTGCCATGGAGAATGTGGCAGCCGTCGTCATCAAAGAAGACGCCTATCTGTATCGTGAAACACCCCTGCCTTCCAGGATGCAAAAGCGTGCCAATACCATTCTGCACGAAATGGCTCACATGTGGTTTGGCGATATCGTAACCATGCGCTGGTGGAATGACCTGTGGCTGAATGAGAGTTTTGCAACCTTCATGTCATACCTGGCACAGGTAGAGGGCACGCCAGACAAGCATGCCTGGCAGCAGTTTTCCAGTAGCATGAAGAACTGGGCCTACTGGCAGGATCAGCTGCCCACCACGCATCCCATCGAGACACGGGTTGAAGATACACTGAGTACCTTCGACAACTTCGATGGCATCACCTATGGCAAGGGAGCCTCCGTACTCAAGCAGCTGGCTTTTTATGTTGGCAGTGAAGCTTTCCGCAAGGGTGTTTCTTCCTATCTGAAGAAACACGCCTGGAAGAATGCCGAGCGCAAGGACTTCACGGATGCGATCGGTCAGGCTGCCGGGATGAACCTGGATGGCTGGACGAAACTCTGGCTGCAGAAATCAGGCATCAATACACTGGTGGCAGATTATGATGTGGATGCGCAGGGCAGGATATCCCGCTTCGAATTGCTCCAGGGCAAGGGCAATGGTGATGCGGTGCTGCGCCCCCATCGCCTGCAGGTGGCGCTGTTTCATGACCGTGAGGGAAAACCCGGGCTGGAGAAAACCGTCACGGTCAATGTCACTGGCGAGCGGACAGCAGTCGATGACCTGGTGGGAGAACCGGCACCTGATTTTGTGTATCCTAACTACGGTGATCATGCCTACGCAAAATTCTACCTGGATGACTGCAGCATTGCCTATGCACGCAGGCATCTGGATTTGCTCCCGGCTTCGGTCCGGCCGGGGATTTGGAGCACCCTGTGGTTCATGGTGCAGGATGGCAGATTGTCACCTTCCGCCTACATGGCGATCTTCCTGGATATGGCACCCCGGGAAAACGATGCCAGGCAGGTCAGCAGCTTTCGCTGGAAGCTCAATACGCTGCTCGACCAGTATCTGAACCAGGCAGAGTGGCGGGATGCCATGGAGCGTTTGCATGCCATTGCCTGGCAGCAGCTCAATGCCGGAAAACCGGGGTCTGACCTGCAGGTGGCGTGGTTGGAATATCTGCTGCGTTCGTCTGTATCCGCGGCAGCGGGCAGCCGGCTGGCAGGCATGCTTTCCGGCAAAGTGATCGTACCCGGACTGGAGCTGGGTCAGGACAGGCGGTGGCAAATCCTCATTCGTCTGGCCGCCATGGGGTACCCCGGAACAGAACGTCTTCTGGCCACGGAAGAGCAGCGGGATCCGGGGGAGCGTGGTAAGCGGCAGGCCTTCATGGCACGGGCGGCCATGCCCGATGCGGCGATGAAGGAAAAGATCTGGCGGAAACTGCTGCATGACAGGAGCCTGCCACTGACGCATGCCAAAGCAGCTCTGGCGCAGTTCTATCAGCGGTCACAGCTTGATCTGACCCGGCGATACGTGAAGCGCTACTTCAAGGTGCTGCCCTCGGTGCTGAAGGAACGTGATGACCTGTTTGCGCGGACCTTTGTTGAAGAGGCCTATCCTGCCATGTATGTCGAAAAGTCCGTGTTGGGGCAAACCGGGAAGATGATGGAGGGCAATGACGCAGCACCCGAATTCTACCGGCGGTTGCTCACCGAAGCGGAGGATGCCATGGCGCGATCATTGCGCATCCGGCAGCTGAAAGCACAGTATTAACCCGGCAACCAAATATATCGTCCTCAGCCACCCTGACTGCGTTGGTGGCAAGGCATCAACGCGTCGCTG
>DRLF01000199.1 GCA_011051425.1 Thiolapillus brandeum
GCAAGGCACGCCGGGAAAACAGTGCGGCCTCGCGGCTACTGGGGTCTACCAGCCTTCGCTTCGCTCTCCATGGCTGGCAGCGAATGTGTAAATACACTTCAACCATTGATTTTCCGTAGGTCGGACTTCAGGCCGACATTGCCCCTTTTTGGCAGCTGTTGTCGGGCTGAAGCCCGACCTACGGATAGTTTTTTTCATAATCAGGGGTGTGGCTAGAGGATTCATGAAAGTGAAAGTTAGCCACGAAAGCGGAAAACGCGGCTTCCCGCTTCCTTTATTTCCAACGGCTCGCCGCATGGAAAATGGCGGCATTTCCCCGTACCGCACGCTGCCTGTCAATAGATCAGGCTCATCATCCTGCTGCGGTAGCGGTGCACCAACGGGTCGTCACCGAGAATATCGAAAAGCCTGAGCAGCGCTTTGCGGGCCGCATCGTCACCATAGCTGCGATCCCTGCGCATGAGCTCAAGCAGGGTTTGTGCGGCGTCTTCATAACGCTGGCCGACCACCTGCTGCACAGCCAGCAGATAGCGGGCTTCGCTGTCGTTGTCATCCCTGTCCAGGCGTTCCTGCAGTGCAGCCTCTGAAGGTGCATTCTCCAGCTGTTTTTCGAAAAAAAGCAGACCGCGCAATACCCTGATTTCAGGCTTTTCCTGGAGATCTGCAGGCAGCCCGTCGGCGATTTCCAGGGCTTTTTCCGCATTTCCGGAGGCAGCGTAAGCCTGCGCCAGGGCGATGTCGATATTGCTGTTGGCCGGATCTTCTGTCTTGGCCTGTTTCAGCAGTGCCAGGGCATCGTCAATGGCTCCCTGAAGCAGAAGCTGTTCTGCCTGATCGACCAGCGCATCGGATTCTCTGGGAATGTGCTGATCCAGAAACTTGCGGATATCCGCTTCCGGCAGCGCGCCGGCAAATTTATCAACGGTCTGCCCGTTAACGAACAGTTTTACAGTGGGAATACTGCGGATGGCAAATTGTGCTGCCAGTTCCTGCTCTTCTTCGGTATTGATCTTTGCGAGGATGAATTTTCCCCCGTATTGCTCCGCCAGATTGGCCAGCACGGGCATAAGTATCTTGCAGGGCTGGCACCAGGGCGCCCAGAAATCCACCAGCACCGGCACCTGCGCAGAGCGTTCAATAACGTCAGTTAGGTAATTATCTTTTGTTATTTCAATGATATAGGGAGAAGTGCTCATTTGCATTAAAAGGTTTGTTGGTTTGCTGTCTATTTTGGGGCAGCACGCTGAAATTACAAGCTTCTCTTGAATCGGTGATTCTTCGCCCCTATTTTCCAGGAAGCAAATCAACTATGGAGCCAGAAATGTCAGAAAGTCTGCATGTCGTTTGTAGCCACTGTGGTGGTGTGAACCGAATACCCCGGGAGCGGCTGGCGCAGCACCCCAAATGCGGCAAATGCAAGCAGCCACTGTTTGCCGGAACACCGGCGGAAGTGGACGATGCCATGCTGCAAAAGCAGATCCAGCGCAGTGATATTCCAGTGGTGGTGGATTTCTGGGCGCCCTGGTGCGGTCCCTGCAAGATGATGGCGCCGGCTTTTGCTCAGGCAACGGCCCAGCTGGAGCCACAGGTGCGCATGCTCAAACTGAATACCGAGCAGCATCAGCAGTTGGCGGGACAACTGGGAATTCGCAGCATTCCGACCATGATCCTGTTCCGTAACGGTCAGGAAGTCGATCGCATGTCCGGCGCCCTGGATGCACGGGGAATCGCTTCCTGGGTGAGCCAGAAACTGTAGCCTTGCTGCTTTTGGCAGGATGAAATGCTTTCCGGCCAAAAGCAGTCCCCGGGTCTCCGACGATTTCCATGGACAGTACCCCACATCTCCCGTAAAATTTCCGTCTCAACAGGGGTCTGACCCCAACTCTCGTTTCTTTGGTTTGTATCGGACGGCTCCCAGCAGGGTCAGTCCCTTTTGTGTGCGCGTAAATGACTAACTCAGCTATTTTGGTACTGGAAGATGGCACGGTGTTTCACGGCCGTTCCATTGGCGCAGAAGGACAGACGGTCGGAGAGGTGGTTTTCAATACTGCCATGACCGGCTATCAGGAGATCCTGACGGATCCGTCCTATTTGCGGCAGATCGTTACTCTGACCTATCCTCATATAGGGAATACCGGCGTAAATCAAGAGGATACAGAATCTTCTTCAGTTCATGCTGCAGGTCTTGTGGTGCGTGATCTGCCGCTGCTGGCGAGCAACTGGCGCTGTGAGCAGTCCCTGCAGGACTATCTCAGGGAAAACGGTGTGATCGCCATTGCCGATATCGATACGCGCAAACTGACGCGCATACTGCGTGAACAGGGCGCACAGGCCGGCTGCATACAGGCAGGGTCCCATCTGGATGAAACCGTCGCCCGCGCTGCGGCAGAGGTCTTCCCCGGACTCAAAGGCATGGATCTGGCGAAGGAAGTGACCACAGACAAGGCCTACACCTGGAAGGAGGCCACCTGGGATCTGCAGGAAGGGCATGTGGCCAGAGAAGACAGCGCTGAAGACCTGCACGTGGTCGCCTACGACTACGGCATCAAGACCAATATTTTACGCATGCTGCGCGACCGTGGCTGTCGCATTACCGTGGTGCCCGCCCAGACACCCGCCAGCGATGTGCTGGCCATGAATCCCGATGGCGTGTTCCTGTCCAACGGTCCGGGTGACCCTGAGCCCTGTGATTACGCCATCAGCGCCATTCAGGAAGTCCTGGCGCAGAACATTCCGACTTTCGGCATCTGCCTGGGGCATCAGCTCCTGGGGCTGGCCAGTGGCGCCCGCACGGTAAAGATGAAGTTCGGCCATCACGGAGCCAACCATCCGGTGCAGGATCTGGAGGCCGGTACTGTGATGATCTCAAGCCAGAATCACGGTTTTGCCGTGGATGAGGAGAGCCTGCCGGATAACCTGCAGGCCACTCACAAGTCCCTGTTCGACGGCTCGCTGCAGGGTATTCACCGCACCGACAAACCGGCTTTCGGGTTTCAGGGACACCCTGAAGCCAGTCCCGGCCCCCACGATGTGGCGCCGGTTTTCGATCATTTCATCCAACTCATGCAAGCCAATTCCAGCAAATAACAATCGCGCAGACTGAAGAATAAGATGCCTAAAAGAACTGACCTGAAAACGATTCTCATCATTGGCGCCGGCCCCATCGTCATCGGCCAGGCCTGCGAGTTCGATTACTCCGGTGCCCAGGCCTGCAAGGCATTGCGCGAGGAGGGTTACCGGGTGGTGCTGGTCAACTCCAATCCCGCGACCATCATGACTGACCCCGAGTCGGCGGATGCGGTGTATATCGAACCCATCACCTGGCAGACCGTGGCTCTGATCATCGAGAAGGAACGTCCCGATGCCCTGCTGCCCACCATGGGCGGGCAGACGGCGCTCAACTGCGCCCTGGATCTGGTGCGTGAAGGCGTTCTGGAAAAATACGGCGTGGAGATGATAGGCGCCTCCCGCGAGGCCATCGACAAGGCGGAGGATCGCGACCTGTTCCGTAAGGCCATGCGCAAGATCGGCCTGGACATGCCCAAATCCGCCGTGGCCCATTCCATGGAAGAAGCGCTGCAGGTGCAGGTGCAGGTGGGTTTTCCCACCATCATCCGGCCTTCCTTCACCATGGGCGGTTCCGGTGGCGGCATCGCCTACAACAAGGAAGAATTCGTCGAGATCTGCGAGCGCGGCCTGGACCTGTCACCCACCAATGAACTGCTCATCGAGGAGTCTATCCTCGGCTGGAAAGAATACGAGATGGAAGTGGTGCGGGACCACAAGGACAACTGCATCATCATCTGCTCCATCGAGAACCTGGATCCCATGGGCGTGCACACCGGCGATTCCATCACCGTGGCGCCGGCCCAGACCCTGACCGACAAGGAATACCAGATCATGCGCGACGCCTCTCTGGCGGTGCTGCGCGAGATCGGCGTGGACACCGGCGGCTCCAACGTGCA
>DRLF01000200.1 GCA_011051425.1 Thiolapillus brandeum
CTTCTGAATGCTTTCTACCACGTACTTGAAGGGATCTGGCGCTTTGTTTTCCATCAGCCTCTCGCCCTATCATGCGCCAGCTTCTCGATATTGTGCGCCAGGGCGTACAGCTTCCATTGTCCGTTTGCTTTCTTCCTGCTCCTGAGGGTGAATCGTTCCAGGTCTTTATGGTAACGCAAAACGCCGAAGGGCGGTTCCACGGTATCCAGCCGCCGGCTGTAGATCATTCGGCCGCGCAGACTGTCGATCTTTTGCTTCATCTTGTCGATGAGGGTCGGCGGCTGTTGTTTTTTGTTTTGGATGGAAGAACACCAATTGTCGAGGGCTTCTCTGGTGTGCGCCCTGGAGGCATTTGGCACTGAGATGGCAGGGCTCACAGGCGGACTTGGGCGCGGTAAACTTGATGCCGGTTCGGTTATTGATCCGTACATTGACACCATGGCGGTACATGGATTTTCCCGCGGGACAGGTGCAGGTGAGTGATCGGGGGCGCAACGAAATTTTCGGAGCCGGAACCGCTTGGGCAGGGGCTTGGGTGTTTTGTATTTGCCGGCTTCGGCAAAGCTCGGATCGCGCTTTCTAAACCGGCTGTCGGCAATGAGGCTTCGCAGGATTCGTCTTCCAGCCATTGGAGTTTGGCGGCGGGATGGAAGCCTGCGTCAGCGGTCAAACGACCCGACGAAGGCCAGTAACCAGCCGTAGCCCATCGACAGCATCACTGCCATGCCCACCAGCAGGGCGCTCGGTGTCATCGGGATGCGCCAGCAGTCGAGCAGACCGCCCGCAGGTAGCTTGCTGACAACTATACCGACAAGGTGATGGAGCTGGCCCTGCCCATGCTGCAGAACAGACAGGGCGGCTGAGGGTGATACATTTGGTGGCCGGGTTATTAGTAAGTTTCGCCGGTCACGTACTTCACCAGTTCGCGGCTCTTGTCGTAGTCCCTGTCCGTGACCGCATAGAAATCACTTACTCTGGCAGCTTTGAGAATGGACTTTCCATTGTCTGCCGCTTTCAGGAAGATCATGCTGTTGCGTATCTTTTTGCGAAGTCTGGCAGGCATGCTGCTATTAACTGCCCAGGGTAAATGGGTAATGGGATCACCAACGGCAAGTATGCGCATTTTGTCGATACCTTCCTGACCGATACGTTTCTTAACAGACTTTGCATTGAGGAGGTGAGCGCCGGCTGCCGCAGCCTCGCCTTTGTTCATGAAAGCGTCAACAATGGCGAAGGGCGGGTTCTTTGCAAAAATGACAGTGTAATCCTGCGAATTGAGGCCTGCCTTCTTCAACAGCGCTGTGGTGGTGATATAACTGACCATAGCCTTTTTACCGCCTCCGAACACGATAGTCTTGCCTCTCAGGTCCGGCAGAGACTTCAAGTCCCGCCTTGCAGCCTTCACGAAAATGGCGCCGGATATGGTTCGGCTGCCACCTTCTTCATTGGCAACAATAGCCTGATAGCCAAACTTCTTGTGGCTTTCAATATAGTGATATTGGTTGAAATGAACGATGTCGTATGTTCCCGATTTTACTCCCTGCCAGAATTCCTTGTAGGTCGCGGGTGTGATCAGGTGAATTGGACGGTTCAGTGCGCTCTGCAGATAGTCGGCCAATGGCTGGAAAGACTTCCGGCTTACCTGAGGAATGCGCCTGGGAAATATTGCGAGGTTCAGCGATGCTGTCCCGTTGCTGCTATCGGCGGACCGAGTCGGGTTGGTCTGGTAACGGTAGACGAGCCAACCGGCCGATACGAGTATTGCTATTGCTGCCAGAATAACCGGAATCCTTTTCATCGTTCTGTTCCCCCTGGGACAATCCTGTTTTCAGGATGTTTATTTGATTGTTCTTCGGTGGGAGAGATGGGTGAAAAGAGAAATTTATTCCGTTATGGCACAGGATTGTGACAGCATCAGGGTTTGGGTGTGCTTTCAGACTGCCTGCAGCGCAGCACGCCATGACCGGCGCTCACAGCCAGCACGGCATTGTCGCCCTTACGCAGGAAAAGCGTTTGGTGATCGTCACTGACATAACGCTCGCCTTTCATGTCGGACCGGCGGGGGAGTACAAAGATCTTGTCCTTCAGTACAACACGTGCCTGTGTCTGTGTCAGATCAACGGTCAACGGTATGTTCCCGTTGCATTGATAGGACAGGGTCACGGTATTTTCCGGACCTGTCCCGGCAAATAAGCTGCAGGCAGTCAGGCCCATTGCGGTCAACAGTGGCAGGCATGTTCTGTATGTCAAGGCAGGTGCTCCATTGTTTCAGGTGGTTGGCAACAAATTTAAGTCGTTTCTCAAACCATGGGCAGGCACTGGAAAGATATGTCGTGAATCCATTCCTGCCGCCAACGGTCTTTCCGGCACTCAACCATCATGGTGCTTTGTATATCGTAGCTGATCTTTGCAACAGACCACTTTGGATTAGGGGCGTTGCTGGATTTCGGTGAGGACATAGCGTCGATTCTCAAACAGCCTTGGCAAGGGGTGCCCCAGTTTATCTGTCATTTTCTGCCAGTAGCGTTTGGGAACGGCCAGGTACAAGGGGCTTGCCGGCAGCTTGTGTTGATAGATGTCTTCTCTACTGAGTTTTCCGGCTTTCTCCCGGGCATAGAACCGTGCCGAAGGAGGGGGGCTGCCAAGATAATACAAGGGGGTTGGGTTGTTTTCTTCTCCACCGCTGGCATTGCCCGATGCTCTGTTCACGAAGGCCACCAATCCTTTTTCTGTTTTGACGCTGTCGGGTTGCAGCATGACATATCCGTATGTGCCCAAAGAGAGCAGCGGGACGAGGAAAAGGGCAACATAACTGCCGCTTGCCATGAGTCTGCTTTTGTCCTGAGTCGCTGGTGTCATGGCCAGGATCAGGGCAAGTGCAGGCAGGGCAGGTAACAGATAGGTCCAGAGTACATTGCCCGCAGGCGTGAAAAACAAAGGCGTGAACAAAGCCCATGACAGCAGGTAAGAATGCAAAGGGGAAGCGGCAGTGGTTTTGAGCGTTTTACGGTCCTGCGCTGCAAACATTTTGCCAAGAAGCAATCCTATGGCAATCAAACCCCAGGGAAAGGATGCCATCAGCCATTGCAGCCAGATAGTGCCTTTGGGATGCCTGTGCGCACTGCCGTACAGATCTCCCCCCCATCCGGGCTGAATGAAGCGCATGAAGTGTTCGCCAATGATGAAGTAATTCAGGAAACCGGGTGTTTTCAATTCTGCGGCGATGTACCAGGGTAAGCCAACAAGCAGTGTCAGCAGGCTTCCTTTCAGCCAGGGCAAGGCCTTGATATGGCGTTGTGCAGTCCCGGACCGGTGAATGAAGCTCCAGATCACGATGGGGGCAAAGGTCAATACCAGTGCCAAAGGTCCCTTGGCTAACAGTCCAATGGCCAAACCGAGAAAAAATCCATAGCGCCAGTGCCAGCGCGGTGCTGTTGGTGCGAGATAAAAAGCTGCCAGTGACCAGGTGACACCAAGGGTCAGGAACGGGTCTGTCATCACCGCACCGGAAGCCACATAAACCAGGGCAGTGGTGATGTAGATCAATACCGCGTTACGGGCGGTCCGTGTTGTGCCGGTAAGGAGTGCGAATCGCCATATTACCCATGAGGTAGCAAGAGTGGCCAGCAGTGATGGCAGGCGCACGGCAAATTCGTTGATGCCAAAGGCTTTGAACGAGAGCGCTTCCATCCAGAATGCCAGGGGCGGTTTTCCCCAAAAAGGCACATCAGGTTTGAACCAGGGGGTAATCCAGTCATTGGTGGTGACCATCAGTCTGGCGATTTCTGCATATCGTGCTTCAGTGGTGTCTGTCAACGGAACCAGGACCATGCCCAGGATCCGCAGCGCCACCAATACGACAATGATCCAGATAAAGCCGGTCCGGTGCAGCAATATTCTCATTGGTTCCTGAAAGCTATCCGGGTTGGATCAGGCTGCAAACGGCGTAGTGGGGCAGCTGCCTGGTGTCGCTGGATCCACGACTGGGCATGCATCGGCACTACTTGACCTTCATGCCCGGTTGCGCACCGTCATCCGGGCTGAGGAGAAAGATATCCTTGCCACCCGGCCCGGCAGCCAGCACCATGCCCTCGGAAAGCCCGAAGCGCATCTTGCGCGGGGCCAGGTTGGCGACCATCACTGTGAGGCGCCCTTCCAGCTCCCCAGGATCATAGGCCGCCTTGATGCCGGCGAAGACGTTGCGGGTCTCGCCACCCAGGTCCAGTGTGAGTTGCAGCAATTTGTCGGCGCCTTCAACTGCCTGAGCTTTGGTGATGCGCGCCACGCGCAGGTCTACCTTGGCGAAGTCGTCGAACTCGATGGTATCGGCGATGGCTTCCTGAGCCGGGCTTGCCGGTGCAGCCTTCTGCGGCCTGGCCTGCATGTCTTCCTTCGAGGCCTCCACCATGGCTTCCACTTTCTTGGGGTCCACACGGGTCATGAGAGGCTTGAACTTGTCGATTGCATGGCCGAGCAGGGGCTTGTCCGCGTCGCTCCATTGCAGGGTATCTACCTTCAGGAAGGCTTCCGCGGCTTCGGCGGTACCCGGCAATATGGGGCGCAGGTAGACCATGAGTACCTTGAACAGGTTGATGCCCATGGAACAGATGTCCTGCAGCTCCTGCTCGCGGCCTTCCTCCTTGGCCACCACCCAGGGCTGTTTCTCGTCGATGTACTGGTTGGCCTTGTCCGCCAGAGCCATGATCTCGCGCACGGCGCGGCTGAACTCGCGCTTTTCGTAGTGTTCGGCGATGGATTCACTGGCGTCTGTAAATGTCTTGAACAGCTCCGGCTCGGACAGTGATTCGGACAGTATGCCGCCGAAGCGCTTGCTGATGAAGCCGGCGCAGCGGCTGGCGATGTTTACCACCTTGCCCACCAGGTCGGAATTGACCCGCTGCACGAAGTCTTCCAGATTCAGGTCGATGTCGTCCACGCCGGAACCCAGCTTGGCGGCGAAATAGTAGCGCAGGTATTCGGGGTTGAGGTTGTCCAGGTAAGTGCGCGCCTTGATGAAACTGCCCCGGGACTTGGACATCTTCTGTCCGTCCACGGTGAGGAAGCCGTGAGCGTGGATGGTGGTGGGTTTGCGGAAGCCGGCGCCATCCAGCATGGCGGGCCAGAACAGGGCATGGAAATAGATGATGTCCTTGCCGATGAAATGATACAGCTCGGTTTCGGCGCCTGCCGCCCAGAATTCGTCGAAATCCAGCCCTTTTTTCCCGCAGAAATTCTTGAAGCTGGCCATATAGCCGATGGGAGCATCCAGCCAGACATAGAAATACTTGCCGGGATGGCCGGGAATCTCGAAACCGAAGTAGGGAGCGTCGCGTGAAATGTCCCATTCGCGCAGGCCGGCCTCGAACCACTCGTCCAGCTTGTTGGCCACTTCGGGCTGCAGGTGGCCGCCGCGGGTCCATTCCCTGAGCATGTCCTCGAAATCCGCCAGTTTGAAGAAGTAATGCTCCGATTCCTTCTCCACCGGTTTGGCGCCCGAGACCACGGAGTAGCTGTTCTTAAGTTCCGTGGGGCTGTAAGTGGCCCCGCAGACCTCGCAGTTGTCACCATACTGGTCTGCCGCGCCGCACTTGGGACATTCACCCTTGATGAACCGGTCCGGCAGGAACATCTTTTCCTCCGGATCATAGGCCTGCACGATCTTGCGGCTGGTGATGTGGCCCGCTGCCAGGTTGCGCTCGTAGATCAGCTCGGCACATTCGCGGTTTTCCTCGGAATGTGTGCTGTGATAATTGTCGAACCCGACCCGGAAATCCCGGAAATCCGCCTGATGTTCTTCGGACATGGCCGCAATCAGTTCCTCTGGCGTGATGCCTTTCTGCCGCGCATGGAGCATGATAGGCGTACCATGGGAATCATCGGCACAGATGTACCAGCACTCGTTGCCGCGCATTTTCTGGAAGCGCGCCCAGATGTCTGTCTGGGTGTATTCCACGATGTGGCCGATGTGCAGGGGTGCATTGGCGTAAGGGAGGGCGCTGGTGACGAGGATCTTTCGCATGGTTATCGCTATCGGTTGTGGTGGGCTTGTAGGTCGGGCTTCAGTCCGACATTCGCTTCATCGGGCTGAAGCCCGGCTTACATAAGCCTATTATTATCTCACAGAACAGATGGGTAATGTCCGAGTGTTTTGGTTGGTATTAACCTTCCAGTGGTGTAAAATCGCGCCCAGTTAAAGAATTCGTTTTGCCCCCGGGGCAGGAGTAACAAATCATGTCAGAAGTGACCAAAGAAGCGATCGAAGAAGCCCTGAAGGGCTATGTCCAGCCTGATCTGGGCAAGGATCTGGTGAGCACCAAGATGGTCAAGGATATCCAGATCGACGGCGGCAAGGTCAAGCTGACCGTTCTGCTGGGTTTTCCCGCCAAGAGCGTGGCTGAAGATATCAAGGCCGGTTTGTGCGACGCAGTGAAAGCTGTAGACGGCGTGACTGACTGCGAGGTCGATCTGAGCTGGGAAATCGCTGCCCACTCCGTGCAGAAATCCCTCAAGCCTATCGACAACATCAAGAACATCATCGCCGTGGCTTCCGGCAAGGGCGGTGTGGGCAAATCCACCACGGCTGTCAATCTGGCCCTGGCACTGTCCCAGGAAGGCGCCAAGGTTGGCATCCTGGACGCGGACATCTATGGTCCTTCACAGCCGCGCATGCTGGGTATCTCCGGTCAGCCGGAATCCCCTGACGGCAAGACCCTGGAGCCCATGAACAGCTATCACCTGCAGGCCATGTCCATCGGTTTCCTCATCGATGAGGAGACCCCCATGATCTGGCGTGGCCCCATGGTTACCCAGGCCCTGGAGCAGTTGCTGAACGATACTAACTGGTCCGATCTGGACTACCTCATCATCGACCTGCCCCCCGGAACCGGCGACACCCAGCTGACACTGGCGCAGAAGGTGCCCGTGTCCGGCGCTATCA
>DRLF01000201.1 GCA_011051425.1 Thiolapillus brandeum
GACATTTCGCAACCGGACAATACCCTGCCCGACAACAGTAAAAAAAGGGGCGCAACTTTCGCTGCCCCCCTTTTTTCATACATATGCTTGGCTTACTTCGCCGGTTGTGCCGGTGCCTGTGGCTGAGCCGGTGCAGCAGGCGCTACCGGAGGTGCACCATAGGGTGCATATCCATAGGGCGCATAACCGTAGGGAGGATAGCCATAGGGGCCATAGTAATCATAGTAACGGTTGTAACCGTAACCACGTCCATAACCGGAACCACGGGCGTTACCGCTGAATCCAAAGCTGAAATCACCGGAACCGTCACCCCAGCCATCCCATGCATCGTCCCAGGCGTTGTTGTGCCAGCCACGATCTCCCCACGGACCACCCCACCAGGCGGAAGCAGAAGCGGAAGCGGCTACCAGCGCGGCAATCGCAGCAACTTTGATAAGTTTTTTCATGATCATCTCTCCAATTGAATGAAACACAGTTCTGGAAGCTTGCGAATCATCATGAGAATTCCGGCAAAGCTTCCGTTTCGGGAACCGCTGGTCAAGTCATGAAATCAATGTTTTCTCAATCAGTGATTCCTTTTGAAAGCACTAATATGTACTGCCTGACTTTCTATTTTTAGTATTTGCTTTTTTTCTAATACAGTCAATTGATATTTACAATAATAAAAAGCTAAATCATAGGTTTACTCAACAAAAAAATCATCATCTTCATCCTGTGGCATCTTGCCGTCAACAACCAGACTTTCCCTTCGCTGCATATAGGAGTCCCGCACAAAACTGTAAGGATCCAGTGCAGCAGACTGCAGAATACGGCTCGCCTTCAACAAATCGGCCCGTCTGTCCACGTACCGGATTCCATATAACGTCCAACTGATTGTCGCACTGTTTATCTGAGTATAGATCGGATTTACGACCCAGTCTCCGGCAAAACCCACGGCGTCTCTCGCACTGCTTGGACCGATGACCGGCAACACCAGATAGGGACCGCTGGAGAATCCCCATTTACCCAGGGTCTGGCCGAAATCTTCCTCGTGCTTTTCCAGTCCCATGTTACTGGCCACGTCCAGGAATCCAAGAATACCCAGGGTGCTGTTTATGCCAAATCGGCCGATATCCGATAGCGCTGCACCAAACTTGGCCTGCAACAGGTTGTTCAGGCCGATCTGCACATCTTCCAGGTTGGCAAAAAAGCGGGTAATGCCCCGGTCTACAGGTGCCGGCGTGATGGTCTGGTATCCGCGGGCCAGGGGCCGCGCCACGTATTCATCCAGCTTTTCATTGAAGCTGTACATGGACCGGTTGAACGGCTCCCAGGGATCCGGGTTGTCTGCCACAGAGCTTGCACAACCGCTGCCCAGCAGAACGGTGGCCAACAGCCCTGCGCGGTAAAACGAACCTGTTGTCAGAATTGATTGTCGTTTCATTTGTCTTCCTGGGACCAGATCCATCTGGACTCGAAATTTGCAAGCGGATCGAAAATTGTAGCAGCAAACCCTGCTTTCAGGGGGAGCAAAATCCCATACCCTGTATTGTTGTCGCCAAAACCGAAGTCTTGCTTTATGCTTTCAACAATGGAAAAAGATCCACTTATACCTACTATCGACCGCCGGTTCCGCGGTTTTCTTCCCGTGGTGGTTGACGTGGAAACCGCGGGTTTCAACGCTAAAACCGATGCATTGCTTGAAATTGCTGCAATTGTCATCGACATGGATGAACAGGGATTTGTACACCCCGGCATGACGGTTGACTGCCATGTGGAGCCTTTCGAAGGCGCCAACCTGGATCCCAAGGCTCTCGATTTCACCGGCATCGACCCCCACCACCCCTTTCGCTTCGCCAAGCCGGAAAAAGATGCACTGGAGGCCGTCTTCAAACCCATACGCCAGGCAGTGACAATGCACAACTGCAAGCGCGCCATTCTTGTTGGCCACAATGCCTTCTTCGACCTGGGCTTCATCAATGCCGCCGTGGAACGGACAGGCATCAAGCGCAACCCTTTTCACCCTTTCAGCACTTTCGACACGGTTTCACTGGCAGGACTGGCCTACGGTCAGACAGTGCTGGCAAAGGCAGTGGCAGCTGCGGGCATCGAATGGGACGGCAAGGAAGCCCATTCCGCTCTGTACGACACGCAGAAAACCGCAGAGCTGTTCTGCGCGGTAGTCAATCGCTGGCAGGAACTGACCCTGCTGGCAGGCGATGCGTCAGGCGCAGAAAACGCCATACCAGCCAGATCGCCGACAGGGTAAGGCCCGCAACCAGCCCCATCCACAATCCCTGGGGGCCGATATGCCGCGAAAACCCCAGGTACCAGGACAGGGGCAACCCCCAGAGCCAGTATACAACGAGCGTTATCATCATCGGGTAGAACGTGTCCTTCATGCCCCGCAGAGCGCCATTGGCACTGATCTGTATACCGTCCGATAGCTGGAAAATAGCCGCCATCAGCAACAGCTTGACCGCCAGCTCACGCACCGCAATATCCCCTGTGTAGACAGAAACGATCTCCTCGGGAAAAAGGAACAGCACACTGGCGGTCAGGGTCATGCAGCTGGCCGCAAAGCCGATGC
>DRLF01000202.1 GCA_011051425.1 Thiolapillus brandeum
AGACGTGTGGATGCGTCCCTGGGATTCGGTTTCCGGCACCCGCTGTACACGGTGTGCGCCGGATTCGAACTTCAGGCGGGAATACACGCCCTGACCGGTGATGCGTACCACCACTTCCTTGTAGCCGCCGTGTTCGCCGGGGCTTTCGCTGATCATCTCGGTACGCCAGCCCTGGTTCTCCGCGTAGCGCAGATAGGCCTTGAGCAGATCACCGGCGAACAGGGCAGCTTCGGCGCCGCCGGTACCTGCGCGGATCTCGAGGAAGATATTGCGTTCGTCGTTGGGGTCCTTGGGAAGCAGCAGCGTTTGCAGTTCAGGCTCGAGTGCCTGCTGCTGCTGACGTGCTTCTTCGAGGGATTCCTGTGCCAGATCCGCCATCTCGGGATCGTTGAGCATTTCGCTGGCGTTGCTGATCTCTTCTTCCGTGTCCAGGTAGCGCAGGTAACAGCCAACCACGGGTTCGAGCTGGGCATACTCCTGGCTGAGGCTGCGGAAGCGGTTCTGATCGTTCTGTACGTCCGGGTCCGAGAGCAGACCGGTGATTTCCTCGAAGCGATCCTGGATCTGTTCGAGTTTGCTGCGGATGCTTTCTTTCATTTATCGAGCTGGAACAGGGTGCTGGCTGCGTCCAGCAGTTCCCTGTGCCCGCAGGAACCGGCTTCCCGAAGCTGGGAGCTGGGCGTGTGCAGCAGTTTATTGGTAAGGGTATTCGCGAGAAATTCCAGTGTCTGTTCGGGTGAGTTGCCTTTTTCCAGCATGCGAAGGGCTTTTTCCAGGGTTTCCTGCTTGATCTTGTTCGCCTGGCCCCGGTAGTTCTGGATCATTTCCACCGCATCCAGAGAACGCAGCCAGCCCATGAACTCCGCGGTCTTCAGTTCGATGATCTCGGCGGCCTGTTCGGCGGCCTGCTGGCGGGACTTGAGATTCTCCTGTATCACCTCTTCCAGGTCGTCTACCGTATAGAGGTAGACATCGCGCAGGGATTTCACCTCGGCTTCGATGTCCCTGGGCACGGCGATATCCACCATGAACATGGGCTGATGGCGCCGCTGTTTGAGGGCGCTTTCCACCGCGCCTTTTCCCAGTATGGGTACCGGGCTGGCGGTGGAGGAAATGACGATGTCCGCTTCGGGCAGGTGGGTGGAAATTTCGGTGAGACTGATGGCATAGCCGCCGAACTGTTCCGCCAGTTCATGGGCCTTGGCGACGGTACGGTTCGCAACGATGATCCGACCGATATTCTGCTGCTGCAGATGGCGGGCAGTCAGCTCGATGGTCTCGCCTGCGCCGATGAGCATGGCGGTCTGCTCGGACAGGTCGGAAAAGATCTGCTTGGAAAGGCTCACCGCGGCGAAAGCGACAGAGACGGGACTGTCGCCGATGGCAGTATCTGTGCGTACCTGCTTTGCGGCGGAAAAGCTGTGCTGGAACAGCCGTCCCAGTATCTTCCCTACGGTGCCTGTGTCAGACGCCGTCTGCCAGGCGGATTTCACCTGGCCGAGGATTTGGGGTTCGCCCAGTACCAGGGAATTGAGGCCGCTGGCGACACGCAGCAGATGGTCGACGGCCCTGTGTTCCTGGTGCAGATAAAGGTAAGGCGACAGGTCACTGGTGTTCAGCCCGTGAAAGCGGGCCAGCCAGCCTTGCAGCTGATCCGGTTCCAGGTCGCAGCCGTAGCAGTAGACTTCCGTGCGGTTGCAGGTTGACAGGATGATGGCTTCGTTGGCGCCTTCTGTTTCCGTGAGCGTGCGCAATGCCCCAACGATGATATCCGGCCCGAACGTGACGCGTTCCCGGATGTCCACCGGTGCGGTCGTGTGATTGAGGCCTAGAACCAGAAGCGTCATGTTTTTCCGCGGAGCAGCCGCCAAGTGATGAAAACAATGGGAAATTTTCGGCTATCAGCGGGTTGAATGCAAGGATGGCGTGCGTTTAACCGCATGTGTTTCGGTTTCAAATATTACTATTTTCGTATATCAGCATGTTCTTGCCTACCACAAATCAAATCTGATTGCATTGAAAACAGTGGTAATTCATGTCTATTTGTTTAATAATCGACACTCGAGACTTGGACGGTCGCAATAAGATTCCCAACGAAGGGGGAGCGGAACAGGGGATTTTCTCCGCTTTGTTACACAGGTAGTGTGCCTAAAATAGATATCCGGCAATGTAACGGGTAGTGGTTCAGTACCATGGGAGGAGAAATGATAAAAACGCGACTGATGGCCGCTGTTTTGCTGTTGTCGACCGGGATGGCGGGGCTTTGTGCCACTGCTGCAGCCGGTGTGACACCGCAGTTGCCTTATCCCAAAAGTCAGCCTTCCGCGCTGGAGATCATGCAGCAGGTCTATTTTGTCAATCATTTTTACGCGCTGAAGAACTTTGCGATCACCAAGGTGAAGCGCAAGATCACGGTACTCGTAAGCCGGGCCAAGGGAAAGCGCCCCACGACCAACACACTCGAACGCTACCTGAACAACGATTACGAAAATGATCCGGTCGTCAGAGCCAAGGACCTGGCCATTTTTCGTTCCGGCAAGCTGCGGGGCACCGGTCTGCTGATCACGGATTATGACGATGACTCGAAAGGCCAGTCCTACATGATCTGGTTGCCGGCATTGCGTAAGGTTCGCCGTTTTGCGCAGCCGGCACAGGATGATTCCTGGGGAGGGCTGGATTTCACCTTCGGAGATGTGGTGTTGCGCAAACCCGAAAACGAAACACACGAATTCCTGGGAAAGGAAGTGTTCAGGACCTGCCTGAAAGGTATGGATATTCCCAAGAAACACCGCAACCGTTATACGCGGCATCTGGCGAAAGAGTCTTGTGCTTCAAAGGGAAAAGAAGTATATAAAGTGAAAAGCACCACCAAGTTCGAGAACTGGTGGTACGACTATCGCATCAACTATGTGGACACCACGACGTTTGCCGATTACCGTACAGAATATTATAAGAACGGAAAAAAAATAAAATTTATCGACAGGGACTGGAACAGTCTCGGACTTGAAGACCCCCGC
>DRLF01000203.1 GCA_011051425.1 Thiolapillus brandeum
GCTGCATAACCACTCTGCCACTCAGCCATATTACGCTGCATCGCAATACCATCCCTGGCTCCTTGCGACATACAGTCCATCCATGGACATAAACGAAAAACCCCGCCGTATTGCGGGGCTTTCGAGAATTTGGAGCGGGAAACGAGATTCGAACTCGCGACCCCAGCCTTGGCAAGGTTGTGCTCTACCAGCTGAGCTATTCCCGCTTGGTGAGGCGGTATTCTACCGGCGCGGCATCTGTTGTCAAGCTTCCGGAACATCTTTTTTGTCCGACAGGCTTGGCCAGGCGGCGCGCAAATAGACCATCATGGACCACAGGGTCAGCACGACCGCAATG
Organism: Thiolapillus brandeum; assembly: GCA_011051425.1. Taxonomy (GTDB): domain Bacteria; phylum Pseudomonadota; class Gammaproteobacteria; order Chromatiales; family Chromatiaceae; genus Thiolapillus; species Thiolapillus brandeum_A. Next base: position 338 of record DRLF01000203.1, read on the forward strand.
TACAGCAATATTTCGCCGATGCGGTAGGTTGGCAGACCGAACAGGGGATGACGGTAGATCAGCAGAGTGATCGCGCCCATCTGTGTTGCTGTCTTGAATTTTCCGATGAGGGAGACGGCAACGGTGGTTCTGGAACCAAGCTCCGCCATCCATTCGCGCAAGGCTGAAATGGTGATCTCGCGACCGATGATCACCGCAGCCGATATGGCCATCCAGGGTGAAGGATTGTCGGCCACGAGCAGCACCAGCGCTGTAGCCACCATGAGTTTGTCGGCCACGGGATCGAGAAAAGCACCCAGGGGAGAAACCAGGCCCATGCGTCTGGCCAGGAAACCGTCCAGCCAGTCGGTGAAAGCGGCGATCATGAACACCAGTGCCGCCACCTGATGATTCCAGGGTGCGGGCAGATAAAACAGGCCGATGAAAACCGGAATCATGATGATCCTGGAAAACGTCAGCAGATTAGGGATACTCCACATTGTCACGCCCCATGAAACGCCTGATAAATCTTTTCCGCCAGTTTGCTGCTGATGCCATCCACAGTGGCGATATCTTCTACACCTGCCCTGGAAAGCCCCTGCAGACCGCCGAACTGTTTCAGCAGATTCTGGCGGCGCTTCTGCCCGATGCCGGGAATGTCTTCCAGGACAGAGCGGGTGCGCGCCTTGTTGCGACGCTGGCGGTGGCCTGTGATGGCAAACCGGTGCGCCTCATCGCGAATATGCTGTATCAGATGCAGTGCCGGTGAATGGGCATCAAGTATAAGGGGCTGTTGCCTATGCAACAAGAAAAGTTGTTCCATACCGGCACGACGCTCCGGTCCTTTCGCCACTCCCACCAGCTGGACATCGTAGACACCGATGTCCGCCAGGATCTCGGCCGCAGTGGAAAGCTGCCCCTTGCCACCATCGATGAACAGTATATCCGGCAGGCTGCCTTCACCCGCAAGGATGCGCGTATAGCGCCGCTGCAGCGCCTGGGCCATGGCGGCATAATCATCACCCGGCGTAATGCCCTTGATATTGAAGCGCCGGTAATCACTTTTCAGCGGCCCTTCAGCATTGAACACCACACAGGATGCCACAGTTCTTTCCCCGGCAGTGTGACTGATATCGAAACACTCCATCCGCTCCGGCGGCTCGTCCATGCCCAGGGCATCCTGCAGTGCTTCGATCCGCACCCTGGCATTGCTGCTGCTGGCCAGGCGGCTCTTCATCGCCACTTCTGCATTGTGTACAGCCATCTTCAGCCAGCGGGCGCGTTCGCCACGGGGAGATTGCCGCAGATGCACCTTTCTGCCCGACTGTTGGCCCAGCGCCAGTTCCAGCAGTTCCTGATCTTCCACCGCATGGCTGACCAGAATCTCGGCAGGCACCTGTTTGCCGAGGTAATACTGGGCGATGAATGCAGAAAGAATCTCGCCTGCTTCCCGCCCCTTGCTGCCACGGGGAAAGAACTGCTTGTTGCCCAGGTTTCGCCCCTGCCGGATGAAGAACACCTGAACACAGGCCTGCTCTTCGGCAATGGCGCAGGCCACGATATCCAGATCACCTTTCTCTCCGCTGACATACTGGCGTTCCTGTACTTTGCGTATGGCTTCGATCTGGTCCCGGTAGCGGGCAGCCTGTTCGAACTCCAGTTCCGTGGATGCCTTTTCCATGCGCTCAACCAGGCCGTTCACCACGTCACGGGTCTTGCCTTCAAGAAACAGGACGATATCCTGTACATCCCGCATATAGTCCTGCCGGCCAATCAGTCCCACGCAAGGGCCGGTGCAACGTTTTATCTGGTATTGCAGGCAGGCACGGGAACGGTTGTTGTAATAGCTGTTCTCGCACTGGCGCACAGGAAACAGTTTCTGCAGCAGGTACAGGGTTTCCTTCACCGCCGCACTGCTGGGATAGGGACCGAAATACCGCCCCCCACCCTTGCGTGCGCCACGGTAGAAACTGATACGCGGATACTCATCATCGGACAGATAGATATAGGGATAACTCTTGTCGTCCCGCAACAGGATGTTGTAACGGGGCTTGAGCTCTTTGATGAGATTGTTTTCCAGCAGAAGCGCTTCGGCTTCGGTGTGGGTCACCGTGATCTCGATACTGCGGATGCGCGATACCATGGTCTGGATGCGCAGGTTGCCGGAGCGCTGAAAATAGCTGCTGACCCGGCGCTTGAGGTTCTTCGCCTTGCCCACGTACAGCACCTGGCTGTCTTTATCGAGCATGCGGTAGACCCCCGGACCCTGGGTCAGGGTCTTGAGGAAAGCAGCGTAGTCGAAAGGGCTTTCTTTTGTCACCGGAGTCTGAAATCCATCATCATTGGATGAAGTTTGCCGCAGATCGGCACAGGCTGCGAGAGATTCTTGAAAGTATGTACGAGTTACTGGTAGATTCACGCACTACCACAGGTTGCTCGGGGCGGATCAAAAGATGGCAAGAGAACAATGGAATTCCCAGTTGGGCTTTCTTCTCGCGGCGGTGGGCTCCGCCATCGGCCTGGGCAACATCTGGCGTTTCAGCTACCTGGCCTATGAACACGGCGGCGGCGCCTTTCTAGTTCCCTATGTGATTGCACTGCTGACCGCAGGTATTCCCCTGCTGATCCTGGAATACGGTATCGGCCACGAACGGGTGGGCTCGGCTCCCCTGGCCTACGCCAAGATCAGCAAACGCTGGGAATGGCTGGGCTGGTGGGCGGTGCTGTTCGTCATGTTCGGCATCGTGCTTTATTACTCGGTGGTCATCGCCTGGTGCATGAACTTTTTCTGGCTGTCCTTCGACCTGGGATGGGGAGACGACCCCAACAGCTTTTTCTTCAAGGAGTTCCTCCAGGTCAGCGACAGTCCCGGCGATATCGGCGAGGTGCGCACACCCATTCTTGCTGCCCTGGCGCTGGTCTGGCTGATCAACTGGGCCATCGTCTACCGGGGTGTGCGGCGCGGCATCGAGCTGGCCAACAAGATTCTCATGCCCACCCTGCTGGTGCTGATCGTGGTGCTGGTGGCCTGGTCCCTGACCCTGGAAGGCGCCGCCATGGGCATCAAGGCCTATCTCAGCCCCGACTTCTCACACCTGTCTGATCCCAGGGTTTGGATCGACGCCTACAGCCAGATTTTCTTCACCCTGAGCCTCGGCTTCGGCATCATGATCGCCTATGCCAGCTATCTGCCCCGCAAGGCGGACATCACCCGCAACGCTCTGCTCACCGCCGTGA
>DRLF01000204.1 GCA_011051425.1 Thiolapillus brandeum
ACTGAAAGCCGGCCTCCAGGTCTTCATCACTGAAAGTCTTGTTGCCGATGATATTGATACCGCGGATGCGCGCCGTGTCTCCTTCCTGGATCTTGATCTTTACCGCGACGCGATTCCTTTCCAGGGGAATGACCTCGGTTTGCAGTTGCACCCCGTACTTGCCGCTGTTGAAAAACTGGCGTCGCAATTCCTGTTCTATCTTGTCCAGCACCGAGCGGTTGAAGGTGCGCCCTTCAGCCAGGCCAATGTCCGCCAGACCTTTCTGCAGATCTTCGGTCTTGATGGACTTGTTGCCGGTAATATCGATCTGGGCAATGGCCGGACGTTCCTGCACGATGATATTCAGCACCTGCCCATCCCGCTCCAGACGCACGTCCTTGAAGAACCCGGTTTTGTACAGGGCACGAATGATGCTCGGCACGGTTCGCTCGTCGATGGTGTCTCCGGGTTTTACCGGCAGGTAGTTGAACACGGTACCTGCGGAAATACGCTGCAGCCCCTCTACCCGGATATCCTTTGCAACGAAAGAATCGGCAGCAACCGGCATCGCCAGCATCAGGGCAAACAAACTCGCGAAAATATATCGGGCCATGCGCATAATGTAGAGGTGGTTGTCCCACTTTTTTAGTGATGCCGTATTATATAGGCTGACTTGGAAATTGCATCCTAATCCGGCTTTTTTTACGCCGCCCGGGAGGATGCGTCCTTGCATCGCGGAGGCTGGGGTTTCTACCCGCCGAGGCGGGCGATATCCTGATAGAACACCAGTATCATGAGACTCAGCAGCAGAGCCAGCCCCACCTGTTGCCCGCGAAGCATGAACTGCTCGGACGGCGGTTTTCCGGTAACCGCTTCAATCAGGAAGTAGAACAGGTGCCCGCCGTCCAGAACAGGCACCGGCAGCAGGTTGAATACCCCCAGGCTGATGCTGATGATGGCCAGCAGTTTCAGGAAATACACCATCCCCGCATCCACAGCACTGCCCGCCGCACTGGCCATGGTGATGGGTCCGCCCAGATTCTTGAGCGATGCCTGACCGCTGAGGATGCGCCACATCACTTTCAGCGTAAGCGCCGAAAAGTCCCAGGTTTTCACGACAGCCGCCGGAAATGCCTCCAATACCCCCAGGGAATACTTCACCCGATATTTCGCCCAAAGCGCCGGATCCACTTTGTTGGCCGCCCCGATACGACCGACAGACTTCCCGTCAGCCTCTACTACCTGGGGTATCAGTTCAAGTTCCATGCGTCGCCCTTCACGCTCAATGGTGAGTTGCATGGGCACGAGGGGGCGCTTGCGGACATATTTGACCCACTGTATCCAGCTTTCCATGGGCACATCATCCACCTGAACGATTCGATCACCGGGCAACAGTCCCGCTTTCTCGGCAGGCTGGCCGGGCAATACCTTCCCGATCACGGGTGGAGCCTGGGGCAAATCCGGCTTGATGCCAAGCGCCTGCAACGGGTTTTTCACTTCCGCCATGTCTCCAATAGCATCAAAAGCCAGCACATGTTTTTGCAGCCGGTCATCCTTGTCACGGGTTTCGATTACCACACTGTTTCCGCTCGCTGAAGAAGAAGCAAACTGATACAGCATCTGGGTCCAGGTTGGGGTTGGCTTGCCGTTGATGGCCGTTATCTCCTCACCGGGAACGAATCCGGCTTCAGCAGCAGGCGAGTTGGCTGTCACTTCCCCGACGATGGGGCGTAAACCGGTCTCTCCCATAACCAGCACAACCCAGAACAGCAGTACCGCAAAGACCAGGTTGAACACCGGACCTGCCAGGACAACCAGTGTCCGCACCCAAAGGGGCTGGCGGTTGAACGCACGCTCCGCTTCCTCTTCCGGCACTTTGCCTTCGCGCTCATCCAGCATCTTCACATATCCACCCAGCGGAATGGCTGCGAGGACATATTCCGTGTCGTCATTCTTGCGGCGCCAGGTCAGCAGCGGTTTGCCAAAACCGATGGAGAAACGCAGCACCTTGATGCCCAGCTTACGCGCCACCCAGAAATGGCCAAACTCATGCACCGTGACCAGGATGCCGATAGCGAGAACAAATCCGAAGATGCTGTTGGCAAGGGTTTCTAACATGTCCTTGTGACCCCGGCCTGCACCAATCGTTCCGCTGTCTCCCGGGCCCGGCGATCAGCGTCCAACAATACACCCAGGTCATCTGCAGGCTCGGACTGCAGGGTATTCATCGTTTCTTCAATGATTTGCGGGATCTGCAGGAAGCTGCATCTTTCGGACAGAAAGGCAGCCACGGCCACTTCGTTGGCGGCATTGAGTATGGCCGGCATGCTGCCTCCCTCTTCGATGGCGCGGAACGCCAGGGCCAGGCAGGGGAAACGTGCCAGGTCAGGCTCCTCGAAATCCAGGTGTGCCACATCGAACAGATTCAGGCTGTCCACACCGGAAGCGATGCGCTCCGGCCAGGCCAGTGCGTGGGCGATGGGTGTACGCATATCCGGGTTGCCCAGCTGGGCCAGTACGGAGCCATCCACGTATTCCACCATGGAATGGATCACGCTCTGGGGATGCACCACCACCTTTATCCGCTCTGGCGCGGCATCGAACAGCCAGTGGGCCTCGATGACTTCCAGCCCCTTGTTCATCATGGTGGCGGAATCCACGGAGATCTTGCGCCCCATGTCCCAGTTGGGATGAGCGCAGGCCTGCTCTGGCGTCACGCGCTCAAGTGCTTCCCGTTCCAGTGTGCGAAAAGGTCCGCCGGAAGCCGTCAGCAGGATACGTTTCACTCCTTGCCGGTCCATGTCGCGGGCATAGTTTTCAGGCAGGCACTGGAATACGGCGTTGTGCTCGCTGTCGATAGGCAGCACCCGCACTTTGTTTCTCTCGACGGCTTCCATGAACAGGCCGCCAGCCACGACCAATGCTTCCTTATTGGCCAGCAGGATACGTTTGCCGGCCTCCACGGCGGCGAGAATGGGCAGCAGGCCAGCCGCTCCCACGATGGCCGCCATCACCGCATCTGCATCCGCATGACAGGCCACGGCATTCAGCCCTTCTTCACCGGCCAGAACCTGAATGTTCGGCGCTTGCTCTTTCAGCAGTGCTTCGAGCTGCGCGGCGCTGCCGGCATCCGCCATGGCCACCAGTCGCGGTTTGAAATCCAGACACTGTTGCAGCAGGCCCTGCACATCGGTGTTGGCGCTCAGGGCCACTACCCGGTAACGGTCGGTATGACGGGCCAGTACGTCCAGGGTGCTCTTGCCGATGGAACCGGTCGAGCCGAGAATGCTGACGCCGGTCAAGACAACACACCCAAAGTAATCAGGCAGCCCACAAAAAAGGGAGCGGAGGCAAGCTGGGCATCGATACGGTCCAGCACCCCACCATGTCCCGGCAGGATATTGCCACTGTCCTTGATACCCCGTTCACGCTTGAGGAAGCTTTCCCACAAATCACCACCCACGGACACCAGCACCGTACCCACGCACAGCAGTACCACCACCACGGGAGACAACGGCAACCATTTCAGCCAGATCAGAACGGTACCGGCCACGGCGCCACCGGCCAGTGCACCCAGCACGCCTTCCACGGTCTTGCCGGGGCTGATATGAGGCGCCAGCTTGCGCCGTCCAAACGCACGGCCGGCAAAATAGGCGCCGGAATCAGCCACCCAGACCAGTATCATGGCAAACAGCATCAGTTGCGGACCATGATCTGCCCTGCCATGGAGCTTGACGAAAGCCAGCCAGGCACCGGTCAGCGCCACCAGCCCCATGAACAGCCAGGGAAGATTCAGACCGGTTCGTTCCCGGGGAGAGAAACGCCCGGAAAGCAGCAGCAACAGGTTCAGCAGCCAGGCTGCGGCGAGTATCTGAAGAAACGGGCCGGTCCAGGCCGCTGCCCGCAGGCCAAAAAGCAACCACAGGCCAATGCCGGCAAGGGCCACCAGCACCAGCCTGGCAGAAACGGCGCCGATGCCACTGAGATTACCCAGTTCCCAGACCCCGCCAAGAATGATCGCCCCCAACACCAGTGCAAACCAGGCGTTGGAAAGACCCAGTACAGCCCAGATGACCAGGGGAGCAAGAACCAGTGCCGTGAGTATGCGTGTCTTGAGCATCAGCTCACCTGCTCGGCAACACGCCCAAAGCGCCGCTGCCTGCCGGCAAAGTCCCTGAAGGCAGCCAGCAGGTCTTCCTGGTCAAAATCCGGCCACAGGGTTTCGCAAAAATAAAGTTCAGTGTAGGCGCACTGCCACAAAAGAAAATTGCTGATACGCTTTTCTCCACCGGTGCGGATGAACAGATCCGGTTCGGGCACATCGGGGCAGGACAGATGCTGCGCCAGTGTTTCTTCGGTGATCTGATCGACCTTGAGTTCGCCCTGCTCCACCTGTTCCGCCAGCTTACGCGCAGCCTGGGTGATGTCCCAGCGCCCGCCGTAGTTGGCCGCCACCTGTAACAGCAGGCCGTCGTTGTCTGCAGTGGTCTTTTCGCTTTCGATGATCAGTTTCTGAAGCTTGTCGGAAAAGGCACTGATATCGCCGATGATGCGCAGACGCACATTGCGCTTTTTCATGCGCCGCACTTCGCGGTTCAGCGCCGTGAAGAACAGCTCCATGAGCATTTTCACTTCGGTCTTGGGGCGCTGCCAGTTCTCGCTGGAGAAGGCGAAAAGGGTCAGCACCCTGACCCCCTGCTGACCGCAGGTTTCGATGACCCTGCGTACAGTCTCCACACCGGCCCGGTGTCCTGCATGACGGGCCTTGCCGCGCTGCTGCGCCCAACGCCCGTTGCCATCCATGATGATGGCGACATGTTCCGGTATCTTGTCCACTGAAGAGCTGTTTGGAGAGGCGGATGGCTGTTCAAACGGCCATCAGGTCCTTTTCCTTGGCTTCCAGCAGTTCATCGATTTCCTTGACATGCAGATCGGTGAGTTTCTGGATGATTTCCTGCCCGCGTCGCTCATCATCCTCGGTAATGAGCTTTTCCTTGACCAGGTCCTTGAGATCGCTGTTGGCATCCCGGCGCACGTTGCGGATCGCCACCTTTGCGTGCTCGCCTTCCTGACGAACCACGCGGGTCAGGTCTCTGCGGCGCTCTTCGGTCAGCGCTGGCATGGGCACGCGGATTACCGTTCCCGCCGTGTTCGGGTTCAGACCCAGATCCGATTCCATGATGGCTTTTTCGACTGCCTTGACCATGCTCTGTTCGAAGGGCTGGATGGTCAGGGTGCGGGCATCCTCGACATTTACGTTCGCCACCTGCTTCAGGGGCGTGTCAGCACCGTAGTAGGAAACAGTCAGGTGATCCAGCAAGCTGGGGTGGGCTCGACCGGTACGGATTTTTGCCAGTGAATCCTGCAGTGATTTGACCGACTTGTCCATTCGGTCAGCAGCGTCCTGTTTAATGTCATCTATCATGCCTGTTCTCCGGAGCTAACCAGTGTTCCAATATCATTTCCTTTCAGAAGACGCGCCAGTGCGCCCTCATCATTGATGTTCATTACCCGCAGCGGCAGATCCTGATCGCGGCAAAGTATCAGCGCGGTGGCATCCATCACGCCCAGCTTGTCTGCAAGCGCCTTGTCGTAACTGAGCCGGGAATAGAAGACCGCGTTGTCGTCCTTCATGGGATCTGCGGAATACACGCCATCCACCTTGGTAGCCTTGATCAGCAGATCCGCCTGGATCTCGATGGCCCGCAGGCTGGCGGCAGAATCGGTCGTAAAAAATGGATTTCCAGTACCTGCAGAAAGAATCACCACCCTGCCTCTGTCCAGATGTTCCAGTGCGCGGTAGACGGCATAGGGCTCGCAGACCTGATCCATATCCAGGGAAGAAAGTACCCGGGCATCTACGCCGGCCTTGCGCAGGGCATCGCCCATGGCAAGGGAATTGATTACCGTCGCCAGCATGCCCATGTGGTCGCCGGTGACCCGGTCCATGCCGCCACCTGCCAGTCCCGCGCCGCGGAAAATATTTCCACCGCCGATGACCAGCGCCAGTTCATAACCATCGGCTGCCAGGGCCGCGATCTCCCGCGCCAGCCGGCTCATAACCGCGGGATCGATACCAAAATCCCCTTCACCCATCAGGGCCTCGCCGCTGAGTTTCAGCAGCACCCTGCGATACGTTCGCTCACCATCGGGCATGCTCTTATTTTCTCCGGTTTTCATCGAATTGCAGGAAACGAATAGTATCAACAGCCATGGCTGTTGTGTAGCAAAAAAAAGGCGTGGAACAATCCACGCCTTTAATGCGGTCCGGTCTGGCTGACCCGGTGCAGAGGATTATTCGCCGCGAACCTGCGCCATCACCTCTTCAGCAAAGTTTTCCTGCTTTTTCTCGATACCTTCACCCACTTCGAAACGCACGAACCGGTTGACAGTGGCATCGGTGGAATCCAGCAGTTTACCCACAGTGGTATCCGGGTCCTTGACAAAAGCCTGTCCGGTGAGGGTGATCTCAGCCAGATACTTGCGAATACGGCCTTCCACCATCTTCTCGATGATGTTGTCCGGCTTGCCGCTTTCCTTGGCCTGGGCTTCGATGATCTCCTTTTCCTTTGCCAGCAGATCCTGGGGAACATCTTTTTCTTCAACACAGACCGGGTTGCTGGCTGCCACGTGCATGGCCAGGTCCTTGCCCAGTTCCTCGTCACCACCGGACAGATCCACCAGCACGCCAATACGGACACCGTGACGGTAGCTCGCAATCTGGCCATCGCTTTCCAGACGAATGAAACGACGTACATTCATGTTCTCACCGATTTTGGATACCAGCGCCTGACGGGCTTCTTCCACGGTGGTGTCCTCACCCTCGTGCAAAGGCAGTGCATTCAGCTCTTCCACGTCAGCCACATCGCTGTTGAGCACACGCTCGGCCACCGCGTTGGCAAAGGACAGGAAATTCTCGTCCTTGGCGACAAAATCGGTCTCGCAGTTGACTTCGGCCATGGCGACCTTCTTGCCGTCATCACTGGCCTGTATGACGATCACACCTTCTGCTGCAATGCGACCGGCTTTCTTGGCCGCCTTGGCCTGGCCGGACTTGCGCATGTTCTCAATCGCCAGTTCAATATCACCATCGGTTTCCACCAATGCCTTCTTGCATTCCATCATGCCAGCGCCGGTGCGCTCGCGAAGTTCTTTTACCAAAGCTGCTGTTATTGCCATGGTGTTCCTCACTATCTGTATAACTTGGGCACATGCCGGTTCGGCATGCACAAAAAATATGATTCCCCTGCCCCGCTTTCACGGAACAGGGGATATCCCGATATCTATTCTCTGTCAGCCTTCTGCGGCTTCTGCTTCAGAGGCGGCTTCCGGAGCTGCTTCAGCTGCGACAGACTGTGCGGCAACCGCACGGCCTTCAAGTATGGCAGCTGAAGCGCCCTGTACGTAAAGCTGAATGGCGCGGATGGCGTCATCATTACCGGGAATGACATAGTCGACCAGATCCGGGTCATTGTTGGTATCCACCACACCGATGACGGGAATACCCAGCTTGCGCGCTTCGGCAACAGCGATGTCTTCATGGCCGGTATCCACCACGAACATGGCATCGGGAATACCACGCATGTTCTTGATGCCGCCCACGCTACGCTCCAGCTTTTCCAGCTGGCGCTTCAGACCCAGGGCTTCCTTCTTGTTGAATTTCTGCTCCATGCTGCCATCTGCCGCCATTGCTTCCAGCTCTTTCAGACGGTTGATGGACAGTTTGATGGTCTTGTAGTTGGTGAGCATGCCACCCAACCAGCGGTGGTTGACATAGGGCATGCCACAACGCTCGGCCTCTTCCTTGATTGCATCGCTGGCAGCGCGCTTGGTGCCAACGAACAGCACACGACCGCCATTGGAGGCCAGTTTGCCGATGAAATTCATGGCATCATTGAACAGTGGAAGCGTCTTCTCCAGGTTTACGATATGGATTTTATTGCGCTGACCGAAGATATAAGGTGCCATCTTCGGATTCCAGTAGCGGGTCTGGTGCCCGAAATGCACGCCAGCCTCGAGCATCTGGCGCATGGATACGTTACTCATAATATTACCTTTAATTTAAGGGTTAAGCCTCCGCCGGCTCTGGCACACTAAACCCCGTTTTCAGGAGCACCCATAATGCGCGTTATATTCGTAAAGCCGGCGTGTGTATTTGCCGTTTGGCGGCGCGTTTTATACCATAAACGGCTTGATTCAACAAATTCGAGCCACAAACCCCAGGTACCAGGATGGCCATAACCATAAAAACACCCGAAGAAATCGAGAAGATGCGTACAGCCGGACGCCTGGCGGCCGAGGTGCTTGAAATGATTGAACCCTTTGTAAAACCGGGGGTTAGCACGGACGAGCTGGACCGGATCTGCCATGACTACATCGTCAACGAGCAGCAGGCCATCCCTGCCCCGCTCAACTACCACGGCTTCCCGAAATCCATCTGCACCTCGGTGAATCACCAGGTCTGTCATGGCATTCCCAGCGACAAGGTACTGAAAAGCGGCGACATCATCAATATCGACATTACTGTCATCAAGGATGGCTGGCACGGCGACACCAGCAAGATGTTCTGCGTGGGAAAGCCCAGCATTCTCGCCAGCCGCCTGTGCGACATCACCCGGGAAGCCATGTGGAAAGGCATCGATGTGGTTCGGCCCGGCGCCCATTTCGGCGATATCGGCCATGCCATACAGCGCTTCGTGGAGGCCAATCACTATTCCGTGGTGAGGGAATACTGCGGTCATGGCATTGGCCGGGGCTTCCACGAAGACCCGCAGGTATTGCATTTCGGCAAAGCCGGCAGTGGAGCGGAAATGCAGCCCGGCATGATCTTTACCATCGAACCCATGGTGAATGCAGGCAAGAAAGACGTCAAGCAACTCGGTGATGGCTGGACTGTGGTCACCCGCGACCGCAAGCTCTCCGCGCAATGGGAACATACCATTCTGGTCACTGAGACCGGCCACGAAGTCCTCACCCTGCGAAAAGAAGAGCAGGCAGAACACTGATGCCCATATCCCTCATTCCGGACCTGGATCAGCAACTGAGCCAGGCCACAGACCCGCTCGCCGCTTTCCGCGACATCATCGTACGCAGCAAGACGGTACTTGCCGACCGCTTCAACGCCGGCGAAGCTGTCGAGGATCTGGTGCATGCCCGCTCAGACTTCGTGGATCAGATACTGCAGCGCGCCTGGCAGCATTTCATTGCAACAGACAATGACGGCGCGCTGGTCGCCGTAGGCGGCTACGGGCGTGGTGAACTGCACCCAGCCTCCGATGTGGATGTGCTCATCCTGGTTGGCGCAGTGCCTGCAGGCAAGCAGGCAGAAGACATCGAGCAACTGATCACTTTCCTCTGGGATATCGGACTGGAAGTCGGGCACAGCGTGCGCACACTGGAACAGTGCGTGGAATCGGCTGTCGCCGATGTCACCATCGTCACCAATCTCATGGAATCGCGCTTTCTGGCAGGCAGTGAAATGCTGTTTCAGCAAATGAAAGTAACTACAGGACCAGACCGGATCTGGCCCAGCGACGAATTCTTTTCCGCCAAGTGTGAGGAACAGAAGGCCCGTCATGCACGCTTCGGTGACACGGCCTACAACCTGGAACCCAACATCAAATCCAACCCCGGCGGCCTGCGCGACATACAGATGATCGGCTGGGTGGTGAAGCGCCATTTCAATGCAGAGCGGCTGTCAGAACTGCTGCATCAGGGCTTCCTCACCGATGCAGAATACCAGGCGCTCAAGGCGGGTCAGTCCCATTTGTGGAAGATCCGCTTTGCCTTGCATCTGCTCACCGGCCGCCATGACGACCGCCTGCTGTTCGAGTACCAGCGCAGCATCGCCCGTCAGTTCGGCTACTGCGACGCCGACAGCAACCTGGCGGTGGAACAGTTCATGCAGGACTATTACCGCACGGTCATGGAACTGAACCGTCTCAATGAAATGCTGCTGCAACTGTTCCAGGAAGCGATCCTGTATCAGAACAGGCCTTGCGATGTCGTCCGTATCAACAACCGTTTCCAGTCCTGCAACGGCTATCTCGAGGCAAGCAATGCGGCAATCTTTGTCCGCTACCCCATCGCCATCCTGGAGCTGTTCCTCATCCTGCAGGAACACCCTGAACTGGAAGGCGTGCGCGCCAGCACCATACGGCTGATACGCGCCCACCTGCATCTGATCGACGAACGCTACCGTAAGGATATCCGCTCCCGCAGCCTTTTTCTGGAGATCCTCCGCCAGCCCCAGGGCATTTTCCACACCCTGCAGCGCATGCACCGCTATGGTGTGCTGGCCGCCTATATTCCCGCATTTGCCAACATCACCGGGCGTATGCAGTTCGATCTCTTCCATGTCTACACGGTGGACGAGCACACGCTGATGCTGCTGCGCAACCTGCGCCGTTTTTCGGTGCCGGAGTTCGAAGACGAATTTCCCCTGTGCTCCCGGGTATTCAAACAGCTGATCAAGCCGGAACTGCTGTATATCGCGGGCCTGTTCCACGATATCGCCAAAGGCCGCGGAGGTGACCATGCCATCCTCGGCGCGGAAGATGCCCTTGCCTTCTGCAAGCTGCATGACCTGTCCGACTACGACGCAGAAGTTGTGGCCTGGATCGTGCGCAGCCATCTGCTTATGTCCGTCACCGCCCAGCGACAGGACATCGAAGATCCCCTGGTAGTACAGAACTTTGCACAACAGGTGGGTGACCGTTCGCGTCTGGATTACCTTTACCTGCTGACCGTGGCCGACATTCGCGCCACCAACCCCAAGCGCTGGACTTCCTGGAAATCCTCACTGCTGAACCGTCTCTATCACAGCACCCGGCAGACGCTGATACGCGGTCTGGAATCACCCCTGGGGCAGGATGAACTGATCCAGTCGAAGCAGGGCGAAGCACGCCGCATGCTCAATGAAAAAGGCTTCGGCGACGAGGACATCAACAGGTTCTGGCGGGAACTCAGCCTGGAATACTTCCTGCAGAACGATCCCGAAGAAATCGCCTGGCACGGCAACCTGTATTTGTCCGGCAAGGATTTCAGCAAACCGATGGTCGCCCTGCGCACTTCCGTGAGTCGCGGCTGCAACGAGATATTCATCGTGCAGAAGGATCAGAAGAACCTGTTTGCCCGCTGCACGGCCCTGATCGATCAATTGCACCTGAACACACTGGAAGCACGCATCCAGACCACCGACAGTGGCACCGCCCTGAACAGTTTTTTCGTGCTGGAGGTGGACGGTCACCATATCGCGCCGGAACGCAACAGGGAAATCCAGGAAATTCTGGAATACGGTCTGCAGGAAAGCACCGGCACGACTCCCAAAGCACGTGCCCTGCCGCGGCGTTTGCAGGAGTTCTCCAGCAAGAGTGAGATCACCATCAGCCAGGATGTGCAGAACCACCATACTCTGTTGCGCATCAAGAGCATGGACCGTCCCGGCCTGCTGTCCCTCATCGCCTGGGTGCTGACGGAGCAGAATCTGCGTCTGCTGAATGCCAAGATCACCACTCTGGGCGCCATGGCGGACGATGTCTTCACCCTTACCGACAGCGATGGCAGAACCCTGTCTGATCAGGCACGCCTGGAAAAGCTCACACAGGCATTGCTCGAAACGCTCGACCAGCCTTCATGACCTGACGGATTTTGCCGCCACATTGTCGCGGACATAGACAGGCAGGGCCTCCTCTGCGGCGACCGTCTCTCCTGCCAGCAGGGCAGCCAGTCCCAGGCTGGCGACATCCCGGGCGTGGATGCGCCACTCCCCCAGGGTCCTGGCGGCAGGGATGCCGGTTGCCTGCTGCAGCACCCCGGGATAGGCGCCCCAGCCACTGCCAATTCCCCAGCAGCCTTCAGCCTGCGAACCAACAGCATCCGGCTTGTCCACCCCCTCGGTCCCACAGATGACCATGCGACCATCCTGCTGCAGGCAGCGGGCCCAGTAGACTTCCCCCATGCGCGCATCCAGCGCACTCAGCACCTGCTCCGCGCCCCGGGTGCGCCAGGCGCCCTGTGCGAGCGCCGCCAGAGTGGAAACAGGAGCCACGGGCAGATCGGCTCCCAGTGCAATTCCCTGGATGACACCGGTAGCGATCCTCACCCCGGTAAAGGAACCCGGCCCGCGACAGAAAGCCAGCGCATCCAGCTGCTGCACGTCAAGTCCGGCCTCGCCCAGCAGTTCATCGATCATGGGGAGTATCAGTTCGCTGTGTCTGCGGGGCGCAATCTCGAAGCGCCAGCGCATTTCATCATCGATGCCCAAGGCGACAGAACAACTGTCCTCTGTGGTGTCTACAGCCAGTAATTTCATGGGCTCAGGCGGTAAGCTTCTGGGAACGTTCGTGAGCTTCCTTCTGAGCGATTTTCAGGCGTCTTTCGAGCTCGGTTTCCAGAGATTTGTACACCTGGATTTCGGCGCGCTGATACACGGTTTCCGGAATCTGACCCGCGAAGGTGATGAGCGCATCGCAAAACGCGATATCGGCTTCCAGAGCGGATATCTTGACTTTGAAACGTGCGGGCAGAGGAATTTTTCTCGCTTCCATGTGCCTATATTAGCAGTGTATCCGCTCGATAACCAAAACCCTTCCCTATTCCCAGGCCGCGGCTCATGCAGATGCCAGCATATCCGCATGCAGCGCAGCCAGCAGGTTCTTCGGCGTAAGCATGCCGACCAGCCTTTCTTCGCTGTCAACCACCGGCAGATGATGTACACCTTTCTCGTAGAATACCGGAAACAGATCCAGGATATGCTGGTCCTCACGGATGGTGATGACGGGGGTGGTCATGACATGCCCGGCAAACTCGGGCTTGTCCGTGGTGACACCCTGGGAAGGCTTTATGAATGCACGCAGGCGTTTCGCCAGGGGACGCCCGTCTTCTCTCTTTACCTGATTGAGAAAATCAGCAATGGTGACGATACCAATGACATGACGGCGCGAATCGATGATGGGCACACTGCGAATCTTGTGCCGCCACATGAGCTTCCAGATATCCTCGACCTTGTCACCGTACTCTGCACTGACCACATTCCGGGTCATGATCTCACCACAAAGAATTTCTCCCATGCGCCGTCGCCTGGCATGGGTGGCTGACAGATTGAAGATACGTGTCAGGTCGTCCCGCGAGACATCCACGTATTCGTTCATTTCTCTGAGGGCATATTCGAGATCTTCCCTGCCGATACTCAATCGCGCATCGACACGGTCTGTCCCCAACTTGCTCTCCACAGATTTCTTCAACTGTTTCAGCGTATTGGGATAATACCGGTTCGGCAGCAGATTGTTGATCAGCAAGGCCCAGGCCAGCATGACAACCACATTCACCAGCACCGGCGTGAGCAGGTATTCATAGCCCATGGCACGAATGGCATCACCACCCGCCACCACGGTCAGAGCAGTCGCCCCGCCCGGCGGATGCAGGCAACCTGTTACATACATCGCGAAGATGGCCAGGGACACGGCCAGCGCCCCGGCCAGCACAGGCTCCTTCACCAGGGCGGCCACGGTCACACCGATGAGACCGGAAATGAGATGGCCGCCGGCAAACGGCCAGGGCTGCGAGAGCGGCCCCAGGGGGACGGCAAACAGCAGCACCGCGGACGCTCCCATGGAGGCCACCACCCAGGGCAGGTCTCTCGGATCCAGGAAAATACTGCTGGCCAGCATAACCAGTCCGATACCGCCAAGCGCCGCCAGCCCGGACAAGGCTTTTTCCCCCAGGCTGACGCTGTCCCGTGGCGGGAAGAACAGGGTCCTGAAGTCTTGGAACTTCAATTTGACGTACCTTTCCCGAGCATCTTTTTCAGATGATCAGGTATGTTCCTGGCTCCGCTGAAATCCGCCTCTTGCACATGCGCATTGACAAAGCGGGAATTGGCCAGGTCAGCGTCCCTGAATGAAGTACCCTGCAGATGAGTACCATTGAGCAGAGAATGGTTCAGGGTCGCCCCGCTGAAATCAGCACCCTCCAGCGATCCGCCCGTCAGCGTCGCATCATAAAAATAAGCATCCACCAGTTTGCTTTCGAGCAGAACCGCCCGCTGCATGAAGCAACCGGTGAAACGGCTGCCACTGAAATCACTCTCTTCCATGGCGATATCTTTCATGTAGGCATCCTGAAAGTTGGCATCGCGGGCGCTTACATCGTTCAGATTGGCCCCGAACATATCCGCCCCAACAAAACGGCTGCCATCGAGGACACTGCCGTCGAAAGTGGTATGGAACAGTTCGGCCTCCAGAAAATCCGCTTTGCGAATGGTGCAGTCCGTCAGAAAAGCCCATTTCAGATTGGCTTCCTTTAGGCTCGCGCCGGAAAGATTGCAACCGTTCAGCCGTGCATTTGAAAAATCCACACCGTTCAGCCCCGCATCCTGAATAT
>DRLF01000205.1 GCA_011051425.1 Thiolapillus brandeum
TGGCGACACTGTCCTGCACCGTTCCCTTGCTCACCTGCGCTACCAGCACGGTCACGGGCTTGGGCTGCATAAGCCACCAGACCAATGCCGCAATGGCAGCGCCAGCCATGAGGACAAACAGAAAGACTTTTGGCCACCGGCGTTTCATGCCTCAATCACCAGCCTTCATACTCCGCCGCCGATGCTCCTTCCACATGAGATAACCTCCGCGCAGCACTTTGATATTCTCCCGTCCGGCCAGGCGGAGAATGAAATACGCTCTGGAAGATGACAGGCCTGTATCGCAGTACAGCACCACGGACTTGTCCTTTGGGATTTCATCCCGGCGTTCGAGTATCTGCCGCCATTCGATATTGATGGCGCCGGGAATGTGCCCCGCGTTGTAACGCTCCGCATTGCGGGCATCCACATACAGTATGTCCTTGCTGTCGATGGAGGCCAGCTGTTCGGGCATGATGGCGCCATCTGAATATTCAGCGAACTCCAGGTATTCCTGTATGGCATCGAGCGCGGGTTCGTTTTCCGCCAGCACCTGGCTGGATAGGACCAGCATCGCACCCAAGATCAGAGCTTTCATTTCGCATGTTCCATCGACAGGTCAATAACTGTATTCCAGTATAGAGCATCCCGACGAACATCCCCACCGCGTGGACTTCCGGAACCCCCGGCCAGGCGGTGCTGGTCAGCAGCATCCCACCGTTCCACAGCTCGATGAGCACTTTGGCGACAAACCCCAGCCCGGTTATCAGAATCAGCGGATGGCGAATTTCCCGCCAAAGCTGGACCAGACCGGCAGCCATGAGCGCATTCAGTATGCCGGAAAGACCGCAGTAGTAACCCAGCAAAGGTTCACCCCACCAGATCCAGGCATCGATAGCCGCCGATCCCAGCAGCAACACGGACACCAGGCGCCAGCCCAGGGTTTTCTCGAACAGGAAACCCAGTAGCAGGAAGGCTCCGATATCCCAGCCGGCATGCGCCGCGTCGCTGTGTACCCAGTGCCCGCTGAGCAGCCGCCACCATTCCCCACTGGTGATGGCGGCACGGTCGAACACCCAGTCTTCGGGCGCGGCGCCCAGCAGCAGGTAAGCGGCAACTGCGGCGGTCGCAAGCAACAGGGTTCGCCACGGCAACCAGTGGTCACCGTGACGAAACTTTTTGAGATGTTCAGCGAACATCAGCCTGCCTGTACGCCTTTACGGCCACGCACGACCAGCCACAGCAGTGGCAGGAGCAGCAGTAGGCTCCAGGCATCCAGCGCACCTCCACCCTTACCGAAGGACGGACGGGGGGTCTGGTACATGGGCTGCTGTGTATCTACCCGCCGCGAAACCACCGGTCGGCCCGCACGCTGCTGCTGGGCAGCCGCTTCGATGGCGAGACGCTTTCTATTGCTGCGCTCGATACCGCGCTCATCGAATGCCGCATCGGTCATCACCACCATGGCGGTGTAGTCGGTCACCAAACCGTACTCCACACCCAGATCGATAATACTCTGCTTCAGATCGGCCTTTTCTCCAAAATCATGGATCTCGGCCATGGCGTCCTCGATACTGGCATAGGCCCAGAGCCGCTCGATTTCGGGGTTTTCCATGGCAACATCAGGAAAGGTGAAGCGCGTCTGGTAGCTCACCGGATGACCGGAAATGCGCCCGGACACCTCGACATCCGCCATGCCGTCGCCCCAGTAGTGGCCGAACACGACCAGCTGCTGACCCCGATACAGGCTGCCGATTTCCTTCGGCGTGATATCCGCCGTCTTGATGCCGCTAATCTTCAGCTTCACGCCGTGCAGCGACTCATGGGTCGCCTTGGACGTGGCCGAGAGCAACTGGCCCACCACGTCATCACTGTTGGACATGCTCACCGAGAAGCCATGGGATGCCTTGGTCATCACCTCTAGCAGGGGACGGTTGGCGCTGTTGCCCATCACCAGTGTGAACAGCCGCACATCCTTCTTCTTGATCAGGCTGATGAACTGGCGCTGCTGGGTTTCTCCCACGTTAGCCACTCCGTCAGTCACCAGCACGATAGCGCTGGTCCGGTCCGCATCCAGGGATCGCAACCCCAGCTGCAGGCCTGCATAGAGATTGGTGCCGTTATTGGGCTGAATGGCCGCGACAGACCGGCTGTAACGGGTGATGGCCTCTGGCGTGGCGTTGGTGAACCCCTGCGTCAGCTCACGACTGAAATTGTTGAACAGCACGATGCGGAAACGGTCTTCCGGGCGCAGCTTCTTCAGCGAACGCTGCACCGCATCGGCCAGAGTGGCGTACTTGCCCTGCATGGAGCCGGAAACATCCAGCACGAACACCCAGTCCCGGCCCTCGGTGATGGGCTGCAGGTCATCACCCGGCGTCACCACCAGCATGAAGGTGCCGCGCGCCTTGCCCTCGGGCTTGTGTGCAACGAGGTCCACGCTGCCGGGCAATCCTGCCTTGAGGCGCCAGTACACGATCAGATCCTTGTCCAGAGTGAAAACCGGGGCAGATGACGTTGCCACAACCTGCTGACCTTCCTCCGGATTTGCGGCAGCGGCCATTACGCCTCCACGATTCCCCACATGGACCTCCCATTCACCTTCGGCGAGCTGCCGGATCTGCGCCTGGGGCTGGTTGGGCATGCGCACCGCATCCACCGGATAGCCCGAGCGCACTTTCAGGTCGAAACTGAACTTGCGGCTGACCTGCTCATTTGCCGTCCAGAAAGCCAGCTTTTGCTCATCCACCCCACCTTCTTCCAGCGGATAGACATAGCGCCCGATACCCGTGTCCACCTGGACCGGCTGCAGGTACACCAGGCGGATGCGGGTGTCCTGTCCCGCCCTCACCGGGGAAACACGGGTTTCGAAGGTCTTGTAACTGTCCTTCTCCGTGATACCCGCATCGCGACCAGCCGCCTTTTCCTCTTCGTACACCTGTTTCGCCTGCTCTCTTTCCAGCACTTCGCCGGTGACGGGCTTGCCATCGATCCACAGCGTCAACTCTGCTACGGAAGCGTGTTCCGGAATGGGAAAGGAATAGCGGGCCTCCAGATCCTGCCCGTGAGGATTGTGGAACACCTGTTCCACGGTGGTGATGGCGTAGCCGTCCTCGATGACGACACTGACCTGGTGATCCCTGATCTCCAGCGGCGGCAAACTGCCGTCACTGGGCTGCAACAGGCCGGCTGCCTGAACAGCCGTACCCAGCAGAAAAAGCACCGCAAGCAGCATTCCCTGGCGCCATTTTTTCATTGTCTGATAAACAGTCATAGCAAACTCCTTTGTAATGAACGTTGTTCAATTTAATGCCGCAACCTGACCCGGACATGGATACTCATGGAAAGCGGGCTGGGCGGCTAACTAAACACCGTTTAATTAATGCCCTGTGAAAACCCGCTCTCAGCGCGGGCAACATGGTATTATGAACGATGTTCATTATTAAGGTAGCACATGATTGAACGGTGTTCAATTATTTTTTTCAGGAAATTTCCATGGCCAGACGCAATGACCACAGCCGCGACGAAATCAAGGAGATGGCCCTGGCGGCTGCGGAAAAGATCATCTCCACCGAAGGCGCCAAGGGCATGAGCGCCCGCAAGGTAGCGGCGGCGATCGGTTATACCGTGGGCACCCTCTACCTGGTGTTCGACAACCTCGACGACCTGATCCTGCACATCAATGCCCGCACCCTGGACCGGCTGCACGACCTCATGCTGGAAGAACAGGCCGGGCACAGCGATCCCATGGCACGGCTGTTACAACTGGGGCACAGCTATATCCGTTTCGCCGACAGGGAACCCCATCGCTGGGAACTGGTGTTCGAACACCGGCTGCCGGAAGGCCAGCAACCCCCGGACTGGTTCCGGGAAAAGGTGGCGCGCATGTTTGCCCTGGTGGAAGCCAGTTTGGAACCGTTGGCGGCCAACCGTTCAGCAGACGAAATCAAGCAGGCCGCCGCTGCCCTGTGGAGCGGCGTACACGGCATATGCATACTCGCCATCAGCAAACAGCTGGATGTGGCAGGGGTCGATTCGGTGCAGGATCTGACTCATTCACTGATGAGCCATTATCTGAAAGGGTTTGTGGGTTGTAACTTCTGATTGTGCACAGCCGTGCAAGACGAACACAAATAAATCCTGTAAACTTTTATACACCATAAACCTTCAGCTTTAATCAGACAGATCTGCCGGTAATTGAAAAAATCCACCTCAGATTTTAACGAATACTCGCATGTTGCTTTTTAGCGACTATTCAATGGACAGTGAGTTATTATGTATGGCAATTTTTAGATGCAACAAATGCAAGCACATTAGGGAAGTCACTAGTAACTACATTGGAAAATCTATAAAGTGCCCCAAATGTGACAATAAAACACGCATTTATGATACTACCGCATACATCAATGCCTTGATAGTAAAACATAACAAGATGGCAAAGGAGTTGCAGATTTTACGTAAAGAACAACAGCCTGATGGATATGACCAAGACATATCCAATTACCTTTCACTTGAAGGCATTGACATCCACAATACCGATGTTTTTTCTCAACCAAACAGCTACAA
>DRLF01000206.1 GCA_011051425.1 Thiolapillus brandeum
GCTGGTATTGCAGAACAACGGCTGTGATGATCTGGAGCTGTTCAACAATGGCAGCTTTACATTCGATACGCTGCTGCCCAATGGCGCTGGCTACGATGTAAGCGTATCCCGGCAGCCGCAATCGCCCTTACAGGAATGCACCGTCAGTAACGGTAGCGGGATCATTGCGGGCACTGATGTGGACGATGTGTTGGTGAACTGCGAGCGGGTCGAATACCAGCTGAAAGTAACCACGCTGGGAAAAGGAGACGTGGATATTCAGCCCGGCAATCTTCATTGTGGTGGTGACGCCGTCTGCATCAACAGCTTCTTCCCCGGTGCCGATGTGACCCTGACCGCAGACTACGACAGTTCCTGGGAGGAAGGCGGCCTCGACTGGAGTGGCAGTTGCACGGGCAGCGACAGGATTTGCAACCTCACCATGGATGCGAACAAGGAGACAACGGTGCAGTTCCGTTGCCTGCTGGACCGTGTTCAGACAGTGGCAGGCGCACCTGTGGACAGCGAGCAGACATGGCACTGCCGCAACCTGGAGGCTGTAGGCAGTCCTCCCGGGGGCGGCCGTTTCGAGATTGCCGGTCCCAACGGGGAGGCGGTATTCTACGCAGATCAGGGCATCCGCCTGGGACCGGGTTTCAGGGTTGGCGCAGGTGGCCGGTTCCGTGCGCTGATAACGCCGCCCTGATGTGTTGCTGATGCACAGGGTCGTGCCCAGGTGTCAAAAGCCCGTTGCTGGGGACGGGTGGCCGTATACACTGCCTGTCAGCCGTCTGCTGGAGCAAGTCCAGCGGATTGGGCTTGGGAAAGTATGTCATCGAACAGAGCCTGCAGTTCTTCGGGCTGTTTTCTCGGCAGGCTGCGCCCAAAATCGCGGATGCTGTTCGACAGGGCCAGGTCGCCAAGCTGGCGCGCGACGATGGGATAGAGCTGCATGCACAGTTTGTCCAGCTCCAGGGCCGCCATGATTCCCGGCGAGGTCAGATAGTCCCGCGACTGCTTGATAAAATCCCCGAACAATGTCTGAGCGTTTTCATTCAGCATGGTTTTTCTCCCTGCCTATGATATGGATCATCGGTTTCCCATCTCACTGAGGGTGGGATATATTAAGAAGATCGTACAAAAGCTTCAACCGGAACACACAAGGAGGGCTGCATGTTTCACTCAGTACTGATACTTTCCCTGGCCCTGCCGGCCTTCTCATTCTGGATAGACACGATGTGCCATCCCAAGCTTCAAGAACTACCGTCTATTGGAGCTTCATGAACAGGCACCTGGACAACATCGATCTGCCCGCTTTCCTGCAGGAATACGAGGATCGGGAATTTACTGATCGCCTGATCAGAACCGCTATGGACAGCGGCTGTGAAAAATACCTGTAAGACATCCTTTCCACACCAGGCAGGCCAAAATGAAAAAGGAAGATGACAACCAGAAACTGATCAGGGATGCCACGCTGCTGCAACTGCAGAAAAGCAATGCCCTGGAGCAACAGCTCAAGGCCATTCGCCACAACACGGAGCAAACGGAGATCCGCCTGCTGGAACTGCAGAAGGAAATGAAGAAAGCGCGGCGCAGTATACGCATCTTCTGGCTGGCAGAGCTGTTTGGGCCGATCCTGGCCATTGCCCTGATTCTGGGCGGCGCCTGGTATGCAGTACGATACGCTGAAGAACACTACCTGGGTGGCGAGTCCATCATCGACAAGTTCCTGCCCAGGGAGACGGCTTCCTCACCCTGATGAGAAGCCCGGCTTCAGGGGGCGCAGGGTGATTTGCTGTTGATGATCAGTCTGCCGCCTTTTTCAACCCGGAACGGGGCGGCCACACTGCCATCAAGTTTCACCCGTGGGGCCAGAATGGAGAGGAGGCCTCCGTTCCTGATCGTGGTGCCAGGTGGGCTTGCATCGTTATGTGCTGTATTCGGGGTCTGGCAGACTACCTGGTCGTTTATGTCGCCAATGCCGATCAGACCCGTGTCCGCGGCACAGTGGCTGCTGGCGACCGTAAGTGGTTCGACGTCGATGTCATTGGGAATCCCGTCCATGTCGATGTCGCCGCAGCCTTTATCTGCTTTTTCGTGCAGCGTGGTCAAGCTGGCGCCAAAAAGGTCAGCGACTTCTGCAGTGATACCGGCGACATCGTCAGGTGTGATGGGTTGGTAAAAGGGGAATCTTCCCGTTCCTGGAGGGCTTATTCCGCTGTTGCGCAAAAAGATCACTTCCCCGGCGCCACTCTGCCCGCTTACAGTGGTGCCTGGAGCCCCCACCACCACATCGATGTTCTGGTCTGAATCGAACTGGCCCGTTGCAATGGCTTTCCCCAGCAGCTGTTCGGCGGAGGTGCCCTGGGTGAGGAGCTCGCTGCGGCGGCCATCGAGAAAGCCGTTCCTGGCGCCATACATTATGAAGACGGCGCCGGAATTATCCATGCCGGAATGAGTGTCGTAAGGCGCGGCCACGAGAAGGTCGTCGCTGCCGTCTGCATCGAGGTCCGCAGCCGCCAGAGTTAAACCGAACCAGTCATCCTCCTGGGATGCAGACAGAGGATTGCCTTCAGCGTCCAGAAGCCTTTCCTGCCAGAAAGCCTGGCTGTTGGCCGTTGTCAGTTGCCAGCTTTGGCCGCCGTCCGTGCTGTTGCAGTACAGAATGTTGACCGCCCCGGCGCCATGTACGGATTCGATGTCCTCGTCGGGTGTGCCGATGGCCAGGTCGTCACAGCCGTCACCGTTGAAATCGCCACTGCTCAGTTCCCTGCCGAAATGATCGTTGGCTTCAGTGAATCCCGCGCCAGTAAGGCTCTGGTGCCATTTCTGTCCCGTGCTGGTCAGCAATCCGCTGGCGGAACCATAGAGTATGGCCACGGCGCCACCACCGTTGACGTTTCCAATGTCGGCGCCTTCAAAGGGGGCGCCAATGGCGAGGTCGGCATAGCCATCCTTGTTGAAGTCGCCGCTGCTCAAGGCATTACCGAAAAAATCATAAGACTGCGGCTGGAAGCCGATGTCGCCCAGATTGGCCTGGGAGATGACCTGAGCATGGGTGCCGCTGATTACCGGCATGGCGCCATAGAGAATGATCACCACTCCAGCTGAGACATGGTCCGTGCCAGCGATACTGATATCTTCGTGAGGGGTACCGATGGCCAGGTCATCGAGACCGTCGCCATTGTAATCGCCCACGCTCAGGACCTCTCCAAACTCGTCTCCTGCTTCCGCTGCCGCGCCATTGATATCGCGTTGCGTCCAGAATTGATGTGCTTCGGTGGTGAGTCCGTTCACCGTGCCATAGATGATGTTCACGGCCCCAGCATCTTCGATGGTTTCGAGGCCATCATAGGATTCCCAGTCTTCACGGGGAATGCCGATGGCGACATCCGCATAGCCATCACCGTTGAAATCTCCCGACGCCACCGCGTCAGCGAAAGAATCGCCGCTTTCAGTGCCGTCTTCCAGTACATCCTGGGTCCAGAGGCTGGCGTTCTCCGGTTTCAGGCCGCTGCCATCATCGTTGGGTAACACGCTGAATGCGCCTGCGTCTGCGATATCATGTACATCCTCCCCGGGCGCGCCGACGAGCAGGGCATCGTATCCTGAAGCCGTGGCCGAAAACAGCAGGGCCATTGCCAGGCACAGGCAGAAAAATGTTGGAAAGGAAAAGGGTATCTTCATTGTTTTTTTTCCATTGCAGCGGGTAGAGTAATAACTTCTCTACTCTATTACATCAGTGCCAGGAGAGGTAATGACGCCGGTCAACCCACATTCATCTTCAGCTGCCCGATACCGGTGGCGCGGGTTTTGCCTCATTGCCGGTTCACGGGAGCAGGGATACAGCCGGGCGGAAAAACGGGTCGCGGACAGTTCTTTTGTGTGGATAGGCCGGAAGCCGCCTGCCTGGCTGGAAAAGGCATTGCCCCCTGAAAAGATCGATGGGCTGCTGGGCCAGGAAGTAACCAGCCTCGTTTTTGACGCCCACGACGGATTCGATGCCGATGTCTTCGCTATTGCCGTGGGACTGGTGACCGGCGGCGGCCAGTTCTTACTGCTTACCCCGCCCCTGGCGCAATGGCAGGCGTCCGGATCGCGGTTTCTGCGGCGTCTGGCCGGTCTGTTGGAGAAGAGTGCGCCTTACACCTGTCTTTCCGAAGTGCTGCCGGCGGAAGAAGATCATGCCATTGCCACGGCCGAGCAGGTAAAGATCATCGAAGCGTTGCGTCACGTGGTACACGGTCACCGAAAAAGGCCCCTGGTGGTGGTGGCCGACCGCGGCCGGGGAAAGTCGGCGGCATTTGGCATGGCTGCCGCCACGGTGCTGGCAGAAGGCGGCAGAACTGTACTGGTGACTGCCCCCCGCCGCAGGGCAACACTTGCCCTTTTTCGTCATGCTGCACTGGCGCTGCCGGAAGTACAGGAACACAAGGGACTGCTGGAGCGGGATGATTCCCGTATGCAGTTCGTCGCGCCCGACGAGCTGTTGCGCACGCTGCCTGCCTGCGATCTTCTGCTGGTGGACGAGGCGGCGGGTATACCCGTGCCCATGCTGGAACAGCTGCTGCTGCACTACAGGCGCATCGCCTTCAGCACCACAGTGCACGGTTATGAAGGCAGCGGCAGAGGCTTCGACCTGCGTTTTTCCAGCGTGCTGGACAGGCACCGGCCCCAGTGGAAGAAGCTGCTCATGCATGAGCCGGTGCGCTGGGCTGCGGATGATCCGCTGGAGAAATTTACCTTTCGGGCCTTGCTGCTGGATGCCGAGCCTGCGGTGATGGCCGGGGATGTGGCTTTCGATGTGGAGCGGATGGTCGTTGAACAGCTTCACAGGGATGAACTGCTGCAGAACGAGGCTCTGCTGCGGCAGCTGTTCGGCCTGCTCATCAGTGCCCACTACCGCACCACGCCGGCGGATCTGCAGCAGCTCATGGATGCACAAAATCTGCATCTGTGGGTGGCATGGCTGGATGAATGCCCGGTGGGCGCCATGCTGGTGGCGGAAGAAGGGCCGTTACCCCAGGCGCTGCACGAGCCTGTCATGAATGGAAAACGCCGTCCAGCGGATCATCTTCTGCCTCTGACACTGGCGACCCGGTGCGGCTGTCCCGAAGTGCTGGATCTGCACTGCGAAAGAGTGGTGCGCATCGCGGTGCATCCGGCGCTGCAGCAGCGGGGAATCGGCAGTCGCCTGTTGCAGGTATTGCGGGACAGTGCGCCGGATCGCCGCGTGGATCTGCTGGGAAGCAGCTTCGGCGCCACGCCGGAGCTGGTGCGCTTCTGGCGCCGCAACGGGTTTGATCCGGTGCGCCTGGGCTACCGCCGTGAGGCCAGCAGCGGCGCCCACTCGGTGCTGGTGCTCCAGGGCCTGTCGCCAGCGGCACAGTCGGTTCAGGCAGCCAGCCGGGAAGGTTTCGAGGACCGTTTTCCGTTACAGCTGGCCGAGGTGTTTTCCGGTCTTGCTCCTGCGCTGGTCAAGGTGCTGATGCGCGGGGCGGATGGAAGGGTTCCCCGGCTGTCACAGGCTGACTTGGTATCGCTTGGGGCATTCAGTGACGGAGGGCGCCAGTACCTGGACTGTCTGGGCGCCCTCTACCGTCTGGCGCTGTGTCAACTGGCCGATGGCGCCGACGGCACGGAAATACTGGTATTCAAGCTGTTGCAGAAACGCAGCTGGCAGGATGTTGCCAGTGCCATGGGGCTGCCGGGAAAAAAAGCGGTCGAGACGCGCCTGCGGCAGCATGTGGCGCTATTCCTGGCATCTTGACTTTTCTCAACGCGAAAACATTGCCATTCCGTTGTAATCGGTACTTTACGGAGTGAGAGAGAAAAGATCATGACAGACAAGCATCC
>DRLF01000207.1 GCA_011051425.1 Thiolapillus brandeum
GCGTATGATGGAGATAATAATCAGAGTGCGCAATCCATTTCTGCGCAGGCAACCACTAAGAACAGCTGTAGCGGTAGCGATATTGTCATCGACTACGATTTCCAGTACGACACACCTATCGTATGTTCGGCAACGGGGAGTATTATCACCCAGGGATCAGTCAGTATTATGCCCGGAATCGATGTCTCTTTTTACGCGGGGGCGCACGTCATACTCAATCCCGGGTTTGCGGTTAAAGCCCTCGGTATCTTCCGAGCTTCAGTGACGCCTTGATAAGCCCATGGCAGACGAGTTTAGGAATTGGTGCGGTAAGTTTAGGCAATCCAGTTTATAGGGCACCTCGAAAAATTGTTTTTTCGTCACCCCGGCGCACAACTCCATGGATGGAGAAGGTAGAGCGAAGCAGGAAGCCAGAGCCGAGGGATGCCGACGCGGAGCCTACGATGTACAAGGATGTACGAGTGCCGCGATGGCAGGATGCCAAAGAACGGCCATGGATGTATTTACGGTGTTTTTCCGAGCAGATGCCACCCCAGCCGAAACTTAGATGACGGGCCCCTGGCCTGATCCTAGCCAAACAGGCGTTTCCACCAGCGTTTCCGGTTGTTGGGCAGGAGGCGGTCCGCTTCGAGGTCCACCGGTGGAATACGGCTGAGCACCCAACCCGGCAAGGGTGGATTGTCACTGTATCCGCACACCACACCGAGATTGTTGGGGTCGTAAATCTTTACCATTGCGGGATCGTCAAGGCTGTCGGCATAAACGATGCCGCAATAGTCTTCGTCATGCTCCTGGCGCAGCAGTTTGTCCACTTCATCGAGAAAAGCCAGGAATTCCTTCCCGGACGCAGGGACAGCAGGAACGTCGTGCCCCACAGCGTACACATACCAGCCTTCAGGAGCTTCCCGCAGGCGCGCCCACAGATCATCCAGATGGTGCCAGCGCAGGGCGGAGGTGAAGCTTCCGCGAAAAGCCTGCAGATAGTCGCTGTGTGCTTGCTCATGCATGGGTATAATCTCTTTTTTGTCTTTGCGTCGATATTGATATGACCGCCCTGTACCAGTCCGATCTTTCCGGCCTCGAGCTCTTGAACCGCGGCAAGGTGCGCGACATCTATGCCGTCGACGATGAAACAATGCTCATCGTCACCACCGACCGGCTCTCAGCCTTCGATGTGATCCTGCCTCAGCCCATTCCCGGCAAGGGCGAGGTGCTGACCCGGGTGTCCAGCTTCTGGTTCCGTCGAATGGAGAAGCTGATCCCCAATCATCTCACGGACATTCCCCTCGAATCCGTCGTCACCAATGACGACGAGAGAGCCCAGCTGGGGGACCGTGCCATCATTGTGCGGCGCCTCGAACCCCTGCCGGTGGAAGCCATCGTACGTGGCTATATCATCGGATCGGGCTGGAAAGATTACCAGAAAACGGGCCAGGTATGTGGCATCGACCTGCCGGCTGACCTGCAACTGGCGGACAGGCTGCCCGAGGCCATCTACACACCTTCCACCAAGGCGGCGATGGGTGCTCACGACGAGAACGTGGATTTTCAACACACCGTAAACCTCTTGGGGCGCGAAATGGCCGAACAGGTACGCGACGCCAGCCTGCAGATCTACCGTGAAGCCGCCGATTATGCCCTCGAAAAAGGCATCATCATTGCCGATACCAAGTTCGAGTTCGGGCTGGACAGGGATGGCAGGCTGCATATCATCGATGAAGCCCTGACGCCCGACTCCTCGCGCTTCTGGCCGGCAGACCAGTACCAGCCGGGCATCAGCCCACCCAGCTTCGACAAGCAGTTCGTACGCGACTACCTGGAAACCTTGGACTGGGACAAGACACCGCCTGGGCCGGAACTGCCCCAGGAGATCATCGACAAAACAGCGGAAAAATACCGCGAGGCCGAACAGCGCCTTACCAGCAAATGAAACAGAAACAACCGCGCATCACCCTGTACAGCACCAGCGGCTGCGCCCATTGCCGCCAGCTCAAGCATTGGCTGCAGCAGCACCAGATCCGCTTCATGGAGATAGACGTGCAGCGCAACGCCCGCGCCTTCAAGGATTTTCAGCGCCACGGCGGGCGCGGCGTGCCCCTGTTGCTGGTGGGTGAGCGAAAAATTCAGGGTTTCAATCCCAAACAACTGCCTTCCCAACTGCGCAAGGCTGGCGTGAGCATTTGAGTCATCCATATGATCGCCTGTCTCCAGATCTGATCCTCGACGCTGTCGAAAGCGCCGGCTTTGAGGTCAACGGCAGCCTGCTTCCCCTGAACAGCTACGAGAACCGCGTGCTGCAGATCGGGCTGGAGGAGCAAGCACCCATCATCGCCAAGTTCTATCGTCCTGACCGCTGGAGCGATGAAGCCATACTCGAAGACCATGCCTACAGTCTTGAACTGGCGGCACAGGAAATTCCGGTAGTACCTCCCCTGCTGGACAACAGGCAGCAAAGCCTGTTCGCCTTTCAGGGATTTCGCTTTGCCCTCTATCCGCGCCAGGGTGGCCGCAGCCCGAACCTGGAAGATCCCGATCACCTGGAATGGATCGGCCGCTTTCTCGGGCGTATCCATGCCGTTGGCGCCAGCCGGCCTTTTATGCACAGGGAAACCCTCAGTGTGGACAGCCTGGGCTGGCAGTCCCTCGTCTGGCTACGGCAATCCGGGATGCTGCCACTGGAGACGGCCAATGCCTACCTGAGCCTGTGCGAAGATCTGCTCACCCGCATCGACGGAATCTTTTCCAGTCACCATTTCAACCAGCTCCGTCTCCACGGTGACTGCCACCCCGGCAATATACTGTGGACGGACCAGGGACCGCATTTCGTGGACATGGACGACTGCCGCAACGGCCCGGCGATACAGGACTTCTGGATGCTGCTTTCCGGTGACCGCCAGGAAATGACCCTGCAGCTCAGTGAGCTCATCGAGGGTTATCGCCTTTTTCATGATTTCGATACACGGGAACTGGCGCTCATCGAACCCCTGCGCACCCTGCGCCTGATCCACTACAGCACCTGGCTGGCCCGCCGCTGGGACGACCCGGCCTTCCCAAAGGCTTTTCCCTGGTTCAATACCGGCGCCTACTGGCAGGAACAGATTGCCATTCTGGTGCAGCAAAAGGAACTGCTCGACCAGCCTGCACTCATGCTATTCTGACCGCAACCCGACCGTTACCAGGGATATAGACGACGCCCGGAGGGGGCGACCATAGCTCACCGAGTCCGCCATGGAAACCCACACTTTCTTCCTCTATCTGCTGATCATTCTGGTTACGGCCAGGCTGTTTGCCGAGATTGCCGTACGTCTGGGCGCACCTGCCGTCATCGGTGAACTGACCGCCGGGGTAGTACTCGGCCCGAGCCTGCTGGGCTGGCTGCAGCCTGGCGAGGTGATCAAACTGCTGGCAGAAATCGGTATCCTGCTGCTGCTGTTCGAAGTGGGACTGGAAACCGATATCCGCAAGCTCATGCGGACCGGGCGCAGCTCATCCATCGTCGCCTTTGGTGGTTTCCTCATTCCTTTCGTACTGGGATTCTTCCTTGCCCATCAGCTTTTTGATTTGTCGATCCTGGTATCGCTGTTCATCGGCGGCGCGCTGACGGCCACCAGCATCGGCATCACCATACGTGTGCTGACAGATCTGCACCAGCGCAACACACGGGAAGGTCAAATCGTGCTTGGTGCAGCCGTTCTCGATGATGTACTTGGTGTCGTACTGCTGGCGCTGTTGTA
>DRLF01000208.1 GCA_011051425.1 Thiolapillus brandeum
GATGGGAAAAATGCGCATGATGGATACCTCGTATGGGTTGTCTTTAGGTTAGGCAGATCGGGATTATGTCTCGGCTGCTTTTTCTGCCTTTAACCACAAAATTTTCCTTTCTAATAACTAATACGAGAAAAACATGCGGAACCATTCATCCTGTATGAGAAAAAACCATAGAGATATTGGATGTTCAAATAGGAATATCTGATGAGTCCGGCTCTCAGCTAAAAAACTGGAATGCCGCTGGGTGGGAATGTGACAGTTTGGCCTTTTTCGGGGTGCCGGGTAGATATTGCCGGCCGCTTTGTATATACATTAGATGCAGCTAATATTATACTTTACTGATTATCGCGCAGATTCAATTTCGGGCTTGAGACATGCTGGATCCTACGGAATACAATGACCAGGACATGGGGCGGGTGGAAGTCAAAAACACCACCTGTTACATGTGTGCCTGCCGCTGCGGCATTCGTGTGACCCTGCGTGATGGCGAAGTCCGCCATATAGAAGGCAACCCCGAACACCCCCTGAACAAAGGTGTGATCTGCGCCAAAGGTGCGTCGGGCATCATGAAGCAGTATTCTCCGGCACGCCTGACCAAGCCGCTGTTGCGCCGCGCTGATGCCGAGCGTGGTGAATCGAAGTTCGAAGAGATCTCCTGGGACAGGGCCTTCGATATCATGGAAGAGCGTCTGGGGAAAATCCGCAAGGAAGATCCCAAGAAATTCGCCCTGTTTACCGGCCGGGACCAGATGCAGGCACTCACCGGCATGTTTGCAAAGCAGTTCGGTACGCCCAACTATGCCGCTCACGGCGGATTCTGTTCCGTCAATATGGCTGCGGGCCTGATCTATACCATCGGTGGTTCCTTCTGGGAATTTGGCGGACCGGATCTGGAGCGGGCCAAGCTGTTCATCATGATCGGCACGGCGGAAGATCATCATTCCAATCCCATGAAGGTAGAGTTGTCCAAGTTCAAACGTCGGGGCGGGCGTTTCATTTCCATCAATCCCATCCGGACGGGTTATTCGGCCATAGCGGATGAATGGGTGCCCATCAAACCGGGTACCGACGGGGCTCTGATCTTGGCCATCATCCGGGAGCTCATCCAGCAGGGTTTGTATGACCGGGAATTCCTGGTGCAGTACTCCAATGCTGCTGAACTGGTGATCAATGATCCCTCCCGGGAAGATCATGGCCTGTTCAAACGCGTGGAGATGCATATCGAGGAAGGTTGTTTCGATCCCGAGAACAAGCTCTGGTGGGACCGGGATCTGGATGTGGCCATGGGCACCCATACACCGGGCTGCGATCCCTATCTGCTGGGAGAATTTGAGCTTGAAGACGGTACCCCGGTAAAGCCTTCCTTCCAACTGCTCAAGGAACGGGTAGAAGACTACACCCCGGAATGGGCCGAAGACATCACCGGCATCCCTGCAGAAACCATTCGCCGCCTGGCTTACGAGATGGGTGTCACCGCCCGGGATCAGAAAATCGAACTGCCCATCCAGTGGACGGATTGCTGGGGCAACGATCATGATACGGTTAAAGGCAACCCCGTAGCTTTTCATTCCATGCGTGGCCTGGCGGCCCATTCCAACGGCTTCCACAGCATTCGTGCCCTGGGAATATTGATGACCCTGCTGGGCACCATTGACCGCCCGGGCGGTTTCCGCCACAAGGCGCCGTTTCCGCGACCCATTCCACCCTGTCCCAAGCCCCCCAAGGGGCCGGAGGACGTTCAACCGGAAACGCCTCTGAACGGCATGCCCCTGGGCTGGCCGGCGGATCCCAACGACCTGTTTGTGGATGAGGATGGCGAGGCTGTGCGCCTGGACAAGGCCTTCTCCTGGGAGTATCCGTTATCGGTACATGGTCTGATGCACAATGCCATCACCAACGCGTGGCGGGGCGATCCGTACAAAATCGATACACTGCTGATCTTCATGGCCAACATGGCCTGGAACTCCTCCATGAATACCAGCAAGATTCGCGAGATGCTGGTGGACAGGGATGAGAACGGCGAGTACAGGATTCCCTTCCTCATCGTCGCCGACGCCTTCCAGTCCGAGACGGTGGCCTTTGCCGACCTGGTGCTGCCGGATACCACCTACCTGGAGCGCCATGATGCCATGTCCATGCTGGACAGGCCCATTTCCGAGTATGACGGTCCCGTGGATTCCGTGCGTATTCCCGTGGTGCCGCCCCGGGGTGAGTGCAAGCCTTTCCAGGAAGTGCTCATCGAAATGGGCAGCCGTTTGAAATTGCCGGCTTTCGTGGATGAGGAGGGCAAGCGCAAGTTCCGCGACTACCCGGATTTCGTGGTGAATTTCGAGACCTCTGCCGGATCCGGTATCGGTTTTCTCGCCGGCTGGCGGGGCAAGGGCGGCGAGAAGTTCCTCAAGGGTGAGCCCAATCCCCGTCAGTGGGAGATGTATGCGAAGAACAACTGCGTATTCCACTACAAGCTGCCGCGCTCCTACCAGTACATGCGCAACTGGAACAAGGGCTACCTGGAATGGGCGCGGGCCCATGCCATGACCCGCTACGCCGAGCCCATCACCGTGCATTTGTATTCCGAGGTGCTTCAGAAGTTCCGCCTCGCGGCCCAGGGCAAGCGCCCTGGCAAGCAACCGCCGGAACGCCTGCGCAAGCGGGTGGAGATGTACTTTGATCCCCTGCCTTTCTATCACGAAACCCTGGAATCGCGGCTCATCGACACCCAGACCTATCCCCTGAATGCGCTCACTCAGCGGCCCATGGCCATGTACCATTCCTGGGACAGCCAGAACGCCTGGCTGCGGCAGATTCATACCCACAACTATCTGTTCGTGAATCCCATGCTGGGCAAGGCCAGCGGTTTTCATGACGGTGACTGGGTATGGGTCGAATCTCCCCATGGCAAGGTGCGTTGCATGGCGCGCTTTTCCAACGCGGTGGAGCCGGGTACGGTGTGGACCTGGAATGCCATCGGGAAGGCGGCAGGAGCCTGGGGGCTGACGCCCAGGGCGAACGAATCCCAGAAAGGCTTTCTGCTCAACCATGTGATCTCCGAAGAATTGCCTGCCTGTGAAGCGGGAGAACACATGTCAAACTCTGATCCTGTTACCGGCCAGGCAGCCTGGTTCGACGTGCGGGTACGGGTGTACAAGGCGGGTCCGGAGGAACCTCGGGTGACTTCACCCCAGTTCGTTCCGCAGCGCGCCCTGCCGGGTCAACAGCTCCGCAAGGGACGCTGGCAGGCCTATTTTGCAGGCGTGTTCCGCAAGAAAGCAGGTATTTCCAAATGACACAGATGGCGCTGGTAATCGATCTGAACGTGTGTGTGGGCTGTCATGCCTGCGTGACTTCCTGCAAGGAATGGAATACCTCCGGCTGGGCAGGACCACTGACGGATCACCGTCCCTATGACAGGGATCCCACGGGTACCTTTTTTAACCGGGTGCAGACTTTCGAGGTGGGCGAGTTTCCCAAGACCGAAACCGTGCATTTCCCCAAGAGCTGCCTGCACTGCGAGGAACCGCCCTGCGTGCCCGTGTGTCCCACCGGCGCTTCCTACAAGCGCGAGGACAACGGTGTGGTGCTGGTGGACTATGACAAGTGCATCGGCTGCAAGTACTGTTCCTGGGCCTGTCCTTATGGCATGCGTGAACTGGACGAGCACCAGAAGGTGATGAAGAAATGCACCCTGTGTATCGACCGCATCACCAACGATGCCCTGCCGGAGGCTGAGCGCAAACCCGCCTGTGTGCTGGCGTGTCCTACCAGTGCACGCCTGTTCGGTGACGTTCATGATCCGGATTCAGAGGTCTCAATGGCTATTCGCGAGCAGGGCGGTTACCAGCTCATGCCCGAATGGGGTACCAAACCTGCCAATCATTATCTGCCCAGACGCAAGACCCGCATCCAGATCTTCGAAGATGAACTGGAGAGGGCGGACAATCCGCTGAAGAAGGAAGCTCCGCTTCCGGCGGCGGAAGGCGAAACCCTGGACGACGTTTCCTTCTGATCAGGCTCTATTCGGAGAATTGCATGCATCCTGCATTTTCGGTCATATTCCTCACCACACTCATCGGCGTTGGCCAGGGGTTGTTCCTGGCTCTGGTCACCGGTCAGGTCTATTCCCTTGCGAATCTGTTGCAGCCCCAGGACAGTCTGGCGTTCTATGCGACGGGTTCCGTCGTGAGCCTGGTCTTTCTTGTAGTGGGTCTGTTTGCCTCGTTCTTTCATCTGGGACATCCTGAGCGCGCCTGGCGCTCGGCAGCAAAATGGCGTACTTCCTGGCTTTCCCGGGAAGTCATTGCCCTGCCGGTTTTCATGTTTCTTGTGGCAGCCTATGGCGCGGTTCATTACTTCGGCCTGACCAGTCCCCTGTTCGTGGTGCAGGACGTGATCAAGGTGGATGCCAGTCTGATTCTGGGGGTTCTGGGAGCGATAGCGGCATTTGTGCTGTATGCCTGTACCGCCATGATCTACGCCAGCATCAAGTTCATCGAAGAATGGCACAGCCCGCTGACCCTGATCAATTTTGTTCTGTTCGGACTGGCCTCCGGATTCATGCTGGCGGCGGCATTCTCCGCATGGAATGGCGTGGATCTTGTGGGATTTTACGGTGCCTGGGCGGTGATCTTCACCTTTGCCGCCGCTGTCACCCGGGGACTGTCGCTGCGCCGCAACCGGCGTCTGGTACACAAGAGCACCCTGCAGACTGCTATCGGTATTCGTCATAACAGGATCGAGCAGAAAGCCCAGGGTTTCATGGGAGGCTCTTTCAATACAAGGGAATTCTTCCATGGTGCATCCGGTGAAACCGTGCGGTGGGTTTACTGGTTCTTTCTGATCGTGGTTTTTGTGCTGCCCGTGTTGCTGCTGGGAGCTTCCTACTGGCTGGCGTCGCCCTATCTGCCGGTTGCTGCCTTCGCGCTTCAGTACATTGGATTGCTGGCCGAGCGCTGGTATTTCTTTGCCGAAGCGCGTCATCCGCAGAATCTTTATTATCAGTCCATGGCCTAGCCTGAAGAGTTTGCGAAAATTAAAAATTATTCTTGTTTTCAGTAAGATACAGGAGCATTCGGTTGTTTGAGATGACAGTCGCTGTA
>DRLF01000209.1 GCA_011051425.1 Thiolapillus brandeum
CCATTGAAGGTGCCAGGCTGGTGTTTGCATCGCCTTATCTGCTGTCCATCGTTGCCATTGTCTTCTGTTATGAAATCGTTTCGACGATACTGGACTTTCAGTTTACTTCTACCATTGCCTACTACCTGGATGGCGAGGCTATCGGTCAACAGATCTCACTGGTGTTTTCCATCACCAATGGTGCATCACTGGTCATCCAGCTTTTCTTTACCAGTTATATTATGACGCGGTTTGGCCTGGTGACGGCGCTGATGGTGTTGCCGGCGGCCATTGCTCTTGGCAGCAGTGCCTTTCTGGTGATGCCCCTGCTGTGGGTGGGCAGTATGCTCAATACCCTGGACAATGCGCCGGCCTATTCCATCAATCAGTCTGCCAAGGAGTCCCTCTATGTGCCCACCAGCCGGGACGAAAAGTACAAGGCCAAGGCCTTCATCGATATGTTCGTGCAGCGTTTTGCCAAGGCAGTGGCCGTGGTGATGAGCCTGGCGATCACTACCTGGTTTGCGGATTTTTCCACGATTCGCTATCTCTCCATCGTGGTACTGTTGCTGCTGGGTATCTGGATCATTGCTGCCGTCTATGCCGGACGCCAGTTCCGTTCCCGCAGCCAGGAAGCAATGGCAATCTCAGCTGAGTCTACAGGAGAATTTTGAATGAAAACAATGGTGACAATATTATTCGCGGTCCTACTGTTGCTGGTTGCTGCAGGGCTACAGGCGGCAGAACCGGCTTACGATTGCAACAAAGCCTCCCACGAAATCGAAGAACTGATCTGTGGGAACGAACGTCTGGCAGCCCTCGATCGCAAGATGGATGAAGTCTATCGGCAAGCCATGAAAGCATTGCCGGAGAACGAGAAGAAAAAGCAGAAAGCCTTGCAGCGGGGATGGATCAAGGGGCGCAATGATTGCTGGAAAGCGGATGACAGGGCCGCCTGCGTCTCACTCGAATATGATCAGCGGATCACCGAGTTGCAGATCATCTCGGGACAGCAGATCGTCCCCGAGCCCGTTGAATACCGTTGCGACGGCGGTAAGTACGATAGCCTGACAGCGGTTTTCTACAATGAGACCCAGACCCCCGCGGTGGTGCTCACTAGGGTGAACGCCAGTGGCGATGACCAGGATATCGCCTATCTGCGGCCTTCGGGAAGTGGCGCCAAATACATGGGTAACAAGGTGGAGTTCTGGACAAAGGGAAAGGAGGCCATGGGCTCCTGGTCGGGCAAGGCGTTCAAATGCAGGGAACTGTAGATTTGTCAGACACGTCCATCATTCGTGACATGCCTGTGAGGTCAGGCTAGCCCATGGCGGCAAAGTTGCACTGGAAACTGTTTTCCCGGATCAGCCTGTCCAGCATGATCCTGCTGTCTATGGTCGCAGGCATTTTCACGGGCCTGTTCTTTGGCGAACTGGTGGGTTTTCTGGATGTCATCGGCGACATCTGGATCAAGCTGTTGCAGATGACGGTGCTGCCCTACGTGATGCTGTCTCTCATCCTGGGCCTGGGGCGGTTGAATTACCGGGATGCGCTGTTGCTCGCAAAGAAAGGTGGCAGCATGTTGCTCCTGTTGTGGCTGGTGACCCTGGCAGTCGTGTTCCTGTTTCCCTATGTCTTTCCGGACTGGGATGCTTCCTCCGTGTTTGCGGCGCTGGATGCGCCCAAAAGCGAGTCCGTGGATTTCATTGATCTGTATATTCCATCCAACCCTTTTCATGCCCTCGCCAACAACCTCGTACCCGCGGTGGTGTTGTTCAGTATTGCCCTGGGCGTGGCGCTGATCGGGGTTCCCAACAAGGAGAAAGCGCTCGATGGCATGGGGTTGCTCATCGACACCCTCATCCGCATCGCCAATTTCGTGGTGAAGCTCACGCCCCTGGGCGTGTTTGCCATCATGGCCAGCGCAGCGGGAACCATGAGCTTTGCCGAGTTCCAGCGGCTGGAAATCTATATCTATTCCTATATAGCCGTTTCCCTGGTCATGTCCCTGTGGATACTGCCCGGTCTGGTGACCATGCTCACCCCCCTGAGTTACCGGGAGGTGGTGGGCAGTACGAAGGATGCCCTGATCACAGCTTTCGCCACCACCAGCCTGTTTGTGGTGCTTCCCATACTCATGGAGAAGAGCAAGGAGATGGTGGCCCGGCATACGGGTGATCAGGAGAAAGCCGATTCGGCTGTCGAGGTCATCATTCCGGCGTCGTTCAATTTTCCTCATGCAGGTAAACTTTTTACACTGACCTTCGTTCTGTTCGCCGGCTGGCATTCGGGGTACCCCCTGGATGTTTCGGACTATCCCCGGCTGATGGCAGCAGGAGTGGCCAGCCTGTTTGCCAACGTCAATCTCGCCATACCGTTCATTCTCGATGCCATGCGCATGCCGGGGGATCTGTACCAGCTCTTCGTGGCAACCGGCGTGATCAATGCCCGGTTTGCCACGCTGCTGGCCACCATGTTTACCCTGTCCCTGACATTGCTGGGTGCGTTCTCGATGAGCGGGGGTATCCGCCTGCGATGGAAGGCTATGTTCCGTTACCTTTTCATTTCGGTACTGCTGCTTCTCCTGAGCATTCCCGGGCTGCGCATGGTGATGGAGCATTACATGGAAAACAGCTACATGGAGGATCAGGTGGTTGCCGGACGGGATTTCTACGATGTTGCAGTCACCGGACAGGTCTACCGTGAAGTTTACCGGGAGCCCCCAGCAGCCTTACCTGTTACTCAACAGGGGAATCGCCTGCAGGATATCGTGGACCGCGGCGTATTGCGGGCCTGCTATGCAAAGGATGATATCCCGTTTTCCTACTTCAACAGTTCCGGCAGACTGGTAGGTCTGGATGTGGAACTTTTCCACTACCTGGCCGATGACCTGGGGGTTAGGGTAGAGTTCGTGCCTTCGACGTGGGTCAATATCATCGGTCTGCTCAATTCAGGTTACTGTGATCTTGGGACCGGCCGTACAATGACGCCTCAATCCGCCTACCAGGGCGCTTTCACCATTCCCATCATGGATCGTTCTTTCGCGTTACTGGTGGAAGATTACCGCCGTAGCGAATTCGTGAGTTTTTCCAAGGCCAGGACCGAACCGGGACTGCGCCTGGCGCTTACCTCGAACGCTTATGTGGAAAGGATGGTGAAAAAACTGTTGCCGAATGCCGAACTGGTTATCGTGGATTCGCTGGAAGATGTCATTGCGGAACAGCTGGAGGCGGTAAAAAGAGGTGAATCCGCTGCTGACGGTGAACAGCGTATCGATGCCATGGTGACCACGGCCGAAAAAGCAGCTGCCTGGAGTCTGCTCTATCCCCGTTATTCACCCGTGGTGCCGACGCCGGTAGTGCATCTGCCCGCAGCTTTCCCTATTCCTCACGATGAAGAGGACCTGGCGGACTACATGAAAATATGGCTCACCATTCGCAAGAAGGACGGCAGTATCCAGAGCCTGTATGACTACTGGGTACTGGGCAAGAAGGAGCATATCAACAGCCACCGCTGGTCCGTCATCCGTGACGTGCTGCACTGGGTGGACTAGCCCGCATCACTTCAACCAGAATCAATCAGAGATTCTTGAGGGAAGGTTTTGATCAGGAACCGGTCGAGCCAGGCCGGCTGTCGGTTCGACCGGCAGTCCCGGTGAAATGCCGACAAGCGATTACCGCCGGTCGATATCCACCCAGGCATTGGATACGTCATCATTGCGCTGATTGTAGGTGCAACGGAACTCGAAATGACGTGTGCGCCCACGGCCACCGGTGAACTGACCGGATCCGGTATAGGTTACCCGGTGACGACCATCATGGTTCTTCCTCACCGTACGGTCTAGCCAGTGAATCCGGCTGGCAGACTCGTGTTTCCTGAGGATCTTCCTGTCGATTTCCTGCCTGCAGGCGTGGCGGCCATCATTGTAGTCCGGTCGGTTGCTGCCCCAGTCGCTGGATGTCTTTCTGTAACTTGCCGAGACCACACGTTCCTGGTCCGGGCTGTAGATGCAGGTGAAATCAAACGGGCGCCAGTTGTCCTTCCTGTTGAGGAAGCGGCCTTTTCCTCTGACACCTGTTTTCGAGTAGGTTTCGCGCCAGGTGCTGATGGAACCCCGGGTGAATTCCACTTTCTTGATGTAGCGGTGATCTGACCAGATCTTTTCCCGGATTTCGGACTTGCAGGCATGCTTGGCTTCCTTGCTTGTGTAATCATGCCCTGGTTGATAGTAGGAGCTGGCAAAGCCAGCCGAGGAAAGGCAGAACAGTGCTGCAAGGGTCGTCGAAATGATGGTGAATCCTGTTTTTCTCATGAGTTCCTCCATAAGGTTTGTCGAATTATTTGTATGAAAAGCTCTTGTCGAGTTTCAGGAGCCAGGTGGCTTCCCCTGGCACCAGTTTGTACTGCAACTGCCGGGTTCCCCCGGTGGGGTTGGCATTGGAGTCTTCGTCCCTGTAGACGGGAAATCGCCGTATCAGAGTGTTTTCCACCACGGCAAATTCATCATGTCCCATGTAGCCCTGGGAGTTCTTCTTGTCGTCCGTCAGTGGCGGCAGATAGACTTCGCTCAGGCTCTTCTTGTTGTTGGCGCTGTACGCAACCAGTTGGCCATAGGAACCGCTGCCTGCAGAAGTGACATAGATGTATATCTCGGGAGAGCCGTCTGCGTTC
>DRLF01000210.1 GCA_011051425.1 Thiolapillus brandeum
CCTTGCGCCGTCTGACGGGCTGGCGCCGCCCGGTGCTGTTGCGCCGCATGCTCGGCCTGTTCAGTTTTTTCTACGCCAGCCTGCACGTGCTGGTGTGGTTGTGGCTGGACAGGGAATTCGCCTGGGGGGGCATGCTGGCGGATATCGCCAAGCGTCCCTATATTACGGTGGGTTTCCTGTCTTTCCTGATACTGACGGCGCTGGCAGCCACATCAAATGTCCTCAGCATGCGGCGTCTGGGCCTGCGCTGGAAACAGCTGCACCGGCTGGTGTATGTCGCGGCCTTGCTCGCCGTGCTGCATTTCATCTGGCTGGTCAAGGCCGATCTGCTGGAACCCACGGTCTACCTGGGCATTTTCAGTTTACTCATGCTTCTGCGGATTCCCCGTGGCAGGAAGGCCAGGCCTCTTCGCGTCGTGAAAAAGCGAGTGACGGCCTAGGAGCCTGTCGGGTTTGACCGTTTGAAGTAAAAATCCGACAGGCTCCTGGCCGCCCTGATTTATCGGGGAAAAGAGTCCAACCTGCCGGGCTGATGCCTGCTACAGGGATGTATCTCAAAGCTCAGGCGTCAATACGCCGGTACTTGATGCGATGAGGCTGATCCGCCGCTTCACCCAGACGCTTCTTGCGGTCCGCTTCGTAGTCTTCGTAATTTCCCTCGAACCAGACGACCTTGGAATCACCTTCGAAAGCCATGATATGGGTGGCGATGCGATCGAGGAACCAGCGGTCGTGAGAGATGACCACGGCACAGCCGGGAAAGGTCAGCAGCGCTTCTTCCAGGGCGCGCAGGGTTTCCACGTCCAGATCGTTGGTGGGCTCATCGAGCAACAGCACATTGCCACCGGAGCGCAGCAGCTTGGCCAGGTGTACGCGGTTGCGCTCCCCGCCGGAAAGGTCGCCGACGCGCTTCTGCTGGTCGGAACCCCGGAAGTTGAAATGGCCCACATAGGCGCGGGACTGCATTTCGAAGCGTCCGACCACGATGATGTCCTGTCCGTCGGAGATTTCTTCCCACACGGTCTTGTTGTCGTCCAGGGAATCCCGGCTCTGGTCCACGTAAGCCAGCTGCACGGTGGGGCCGATGCGCAGTTCACCGCGGTCTGCCTGTTCCTGGCCGGTGATCATGCGGAAGAGGGTGGTCTTGCCCGCACCGTTGGGACCGATAATGCCCACGATGCCGCCGGGGGGCAGGTTGAAGCTCAGATCCTCGAACAGCAGGCGGTCGCCGTAGGACTTGGCCAGCCCATTGGCCTCGATGACCAGATCCCCGAGGCGCTCACCTGGTGGAATGTAGATTTCGTTGGTCTCGTTGCGCTTCTGGAACTCCTGGCTCTGCAGTTCATCGAAACGCTGCAGGCGGGCCTTGGACTTGGCCTGGCGACCCTTGGGATTGGAGCGCACCCATTCCAGCTCCTTCTTCATGGCCTTGATACGGGCGGCTTCCTGCTTGGCTTCCTGCTCCAGGCGGGCTTCCTTCTGTTCCAGCCAGGAAGAATAATTGCCCTCCCAGGGAATGCCGTGGCCGCGGTCCAGTTCCAATATCCAGCCGGCGACGTTGTCGAGGAAATAACGGTCGTGGGTAACAGCCACCACGGTACCGCTGTATTCGTGCAGGAAGCGTTCCAGCCAGGCGATGGATTCGGCGTCCAGGTGGTTGGTGGGCTCGTCCAACAGCAGCATGTCGGGCTTGGACAACAGCAGCTTGCACAGGGCCACGCGGCGGCGTTCACCGCCTGAGAGTTTGCTCACATCCGCTTCCCAGGGCGGCAGGCGCAGGGCTTCTGCCGCCACTTCCAGCTGGCGCTCTATCTGGTGGCCGTCTGCTGCCTGGACGATGTTTTCCAGCTCCGCCTGGCGCTTGGCCAGGGCATCGAAATCGGCATCCGGCTCTGCGTAGGCAGCATAGACCTTTTCCAGCTCGTCCATGGCTTCCTTCACCTCGCCGAGGGCTTCCTCGATATTGCCACGCACGTCCTTGCTTTCGTCCAGCTGGGGTTCCTGGGGCAGATAACCAACGCGAATGCCGGCCTGGGGACGGGCTTCACCATCGAAATCCTGATCCAGCCCCGCCATGATTTTCAGCAGGGTGGATTTGCCCGAGCCGTTCAGACCCAGTACGCCGATCTTGGCGCCGGGGAAGAAGGACAGGGAAATGTCTCGCAGGATAGTGCGCTTGGGCGGGACCACCTTGCTGACGCGGTTCATGGTGAAAATGTATTGAGCCATTGCGGGTTTTCCGGTGTGTGATTTCAGGTGTCGCTGTTGTGCAGGATTGCGGCCTGCAGGGTATTTTCCAGCAGGGTGGCGATGGTCATGGGGCCGACGCCGCCGGGGACAGGCGTGATCCAGCCCGCCACTTCGCTGGCCGAGGCAAAGTCCACGTCGCCGCAGAGCTTGCCGTCGTCCTTGCGGTTGATGCCCACGTCGATGACGATGGCGCCCGGCTTTATCCAGTCGCCCTGCACGAACTCCGGCCTGCCCACGGCGGCGACCACGATGTCTGCGCCGCGAATCTTGTCGGTCAGGTTCTTCGTACGGCTGTGGCAGACGGTGATGGTGCAGCGGGCCATGAGCAGTTCCAGTGCCATGGGGCGTCCCACGATGTTGGACTGGCCGATGATCACCGCATCCTTGCCTGCCAGTTCCATGCCTGTGCGTTCCAGCATGGTCATCACGCCCTTGGGCGTGCAGGGGCGCAACAGGGGCATGCGCAGCACCAGTCGCCCCACGTTGTAGGGGTGAAAGCCGTCCACGTCCTTGGTGGGCAGGATACGCT
Source organism: Thiolapillus brandeum (assembly GCA_011051425.1). GTDB lineage: Bacteria > Pseudomonadota > Gammaproteobacteria > Chromatiales > Chromatiaceae > Thiolapillus > Thiolapillus brandeum_A. Next base: position 2,780 of record DRLF01000210.1, read on the forward strand.
CTATGACTGTTTCCTCGTCGATCTGTTCCGGCAGAGGGAGCTGTACCAGGATGCCGTCGATCTCTTCGCGTTCATTGAGCTCATCGATGAGTGTCAGCAGCTCGTCTTGCGCTGTGTCGGCTTCCAGGCGAATCAGTTCGGAAAGGAAGCCCACCTCTTCGCAGGCTTTCTGCTTGTTGCGGACATAGACCTGGGAAGCGGGATTGTCGCCGACCAGAATGACCGCCAGCCCGGGTGGGCGCTGGCCGCTGGCGGTAATGGCTGACACTTCCGCCTGAATGGTCTTGCGCAGGTCGGCGGCAATGGCCTTGCCATCGAGGATTTGTGCACTCATGTTGGTTACCTGAAGTTTGGACGCTGCAAAGCGGGAATTCTAACCGCCCCCTGACATTCTGCCAAAGGGATTTACCAGGGGCGGGTTTCGCGCAGCGGCGCTGAACGGTCGCTGACGGCGCGACGCTCTTCCAGCATGAACTGGTTGCGCATCAGGTAGGCCGGGTTGCCTTCCGCTTGCTGCAGCCACTGCTCCATCAGGCTCATGCTGCCTTTGCCGC
>DRLF01000211.1 GCA_011051425.1 Thiolapillus brandeum
GGGCAGCCCCGTATTGCAGCCCGAAGCCATCCCTTTCATCGCCGACAGGGAGCAGCCGGTCTACGACATCGAAGTGAACGGACAGACCCTGCAAATCGGCGCGGTTTCCATGGGCAATCCCCATGCCGTATTGCTGGTGGACGACGTGGAAAATGCGCCCGTGGAGACCCTGGGGCCGGCATTGGAGAAACATGAGCGCTTTCCCCGGCGTGTCAACGTGGGCTTCATGGCAGTGCGCTCGCCTACAGAAATCGACCTGCGGGTATTCGAGCGTGGTACCGGTGAAACCCTGGCCTGTGGCACGGGCGCCTGTGCCGCCGTGGTCTCCGGCCAGTTACGGGGCCTGCTGAAGGAAAGGGTCAGGGTGCATCTGCCTGGCGGCGATCTTGTGATATGCTGGGAAGGTGGCCGTTCGCCCGTGTGGATGAGCGGTCCTGCGGCAGAGGTATTCGAAGGTAACATCGAACTATGAGCAACAGCATCGACCAGGATTTTGAACAGCAGATTTGTGACTACCTGCTCTCTCACCCGGGTTTTTTCGTCCGGCACATCGATGTGCTCAACGATCTGCGCGTACCCCACAAGACCGGCGGCGCGGTATCGCTACTCGAACACAAGGTACGCATGCTGCAGGACAAGACCGAGGCCTACCAGAAACAGCTGCAGGAACTGGTGACCGTCGCCCGCGACAACGAGCAGCTCAACCAGCGCCTGCACCGCCTTACCCTCAACCTCATCGAAGCCCAGAGCCGGGAAGATATCCTCGCCACCCTGCAGGACGAGTTGCGCGAGCGCTTCAACGCCGACGCGGTGGAACTCAAGCTGTTCTCCACCCGCGAACTGGAAGAGGCCCAGGTGAGTGAATCCGGCCTGGCCATGTTCCGCACCTTCATGAATACCGACAAACCCACCTGCGGCCCCCTCAAGGCAGACAAGCTCAGGACCCTGTTCGGCGAGCAGGCCGGCGATGAAGGTTCCGCCGCACTCATTCCCATCCGCACCAGCGATCTGTCAGGTATTCTCGCCATCGGCAGCAAGGACAGGCAGCGCTTCCACTCCGGCAAGAGCGTGGATTTTCTGGTACGCCTGGGCGAACTGGTGAGCCTCAGCCTCCAGTCCATGGACATCCGTCACACCCCATGAGCCCTGCCGCCACCAGCGATCCACTGGTGGACAGATTCCTGCACCACCTCGCACTGGAAAGACGGCTCTCTCCCCGCACCGTCGATGCCTACCGGCGGGATCTCGCCGATTTTCGCCAGTGGCACGAGGAACAGGCACCACTGGACTGGCAAAGGTTGCGGCAGGTCAGCATCCGCAGTTACGCCGCCCAGCGCCATCAGCAGGGACTCTCGGCCAGGAGCCTGCAGCGTCGCCTCGCGGCCCTGCGCGCCTTCTACCGTTTCCTGAACCGGGAAGGACTGAGCCGGCAGAATCCCGCTATCGGTGTTCGTGCGCCCAAGGTCAGGCGCAAGCTGCCTGGCACGCTGGACGTGGATCAGCTCGCCCAGCTGCTGGAACTGCCCGGTGATGCTCCCCTGGACCTGCGCGATCAGGCCATGATGGAGCTGCTCTACTCATCAGGACTGCGTCTGGCAGAACTGGTGTCTACAGACCTGAACAACCTGGACCGCAAAGACGCCATGCTGGAAGTCACCGGCAAGGGCAGCAAGACAAGGCGCCTGCCCGTGGGCAGAAAGGCGCTGGAGGCCATCGACCGCTGGCTGACGGTGCGCCCGCAACTGGCCAAAGGCGATGAAACCGCCCTGTTCGTCAGCACCCGGGGTACGCGCCTCAGCCCCCGCTCGGTGCAAAGCCGCCTGGCCCAGCGCGCCAGGGAGCAGGGCGCCGCCCAACACGTCCATCCGCACCTGTTGCGCCACTCTTTCGCCAGCCATCTGCTGGAATCCTCCGGCGACCTGCGCGCCGTGCAGGAACTGCTGGGACATGCGGATATCAGCACCACCCAGATCTACACCCACCTCGACTTTCAGCATCTCGCAGAAATCTACGACCAGTCCCATCCCAGGGCGCGAAAAAAGAAATAAGCCCCGCTTGTGAAATAACAATGCAAAACCAAATTTTCTGTCTATAGTTATCTTATCCGTTGATACAAAAACCAAGCAGGTTCCGCGTATGTTGCGGATAAGTGCAAGCACTCATATTTACAGCCTTATCAGTAGGTTAAGGCTGGTTATATTCGTCTATATATCGTCATATTCAAACACAAGACAAGAGCTTCGGCTCACAGATGACCATGGAGGTTTCCAATGTCCCGCAAACTGATTCTGACTTTTTCTTCTCTTGTTCTGATGGGTGCCGCTACCGCCCATGCAGCGACCGTCACCGTAACCCCAGGTGTCGGCACCCTGAAAACCGCCGTGGATGCAGCTAACGATGGAGATGTCCTGTTGCTGCAACTGGGCAATTACAATCTGGATGCAAGTATTGCTGTGGATGTAGGCATTACCATCCGCCCGGAAGACAATGCACAACTCCCACGTATTGTCTTGAACAATAATACGATTACATTGAACAATACGACCGGCACCACCACGCTGCAGAAACTTGAGTTTATCGGGAACGGTACTGTAGATACCTCCAATGCCAGGGCACTTAACATCCTGGAAAACAGTTTTACAGACGTTCAAATGCGTTTCAACCGTGTTACTTCTTCCTGCTACATCATTGGCAACAACAGCCAGCGCACCGGCTCTTATTACGATGTCTCGCTGGACGCCGAATGTTATGTCGCTGGCAATACTTTCAACAACCTGCGCACATTGTCTGCCCAGTCCAACTATTTCATCGGCAACAAGGTCATTATGAACTATAACAGTACTACAGGAATAAACCTGTATGCTGCCTATGCCATCGGTAATGAATTCATTCGTGACCTGGACAGTAACACCCCAGCCAATTCAAATGTGAACTACACGACCGTTGTATTCAACCAGCCCCAAGCCCCACTGAATACCAACTGGCCCTTGATTGCCAACAATGTTTTCCGGGTAAAAGGCGCTTCAGCTTCTGAGCTAGACCCACCCATCAAATCCATGGCAGCGGTCAGTTTGAGCACCAGAAGCCAGCTGCACAACAACGTGATCGACTATTCTCAGTTCCATTGGTCCACCCAGGGAGAACAGGGCATGATCTTTGTCAATTCGAATGCCAACTCCACCGTACAAAGCAACATCGTTCTTGATGGCAGCAATAACAGCATGCCTGCCATCGCCTTCATCAATGACAGTGTACGCACTCAGAGTGACGTGTCTTACAACGATTGCTACAACAACGCCAGTGACTGCGGCAATACCGATGGCAACATCAATGCCGAGCCGGATTTTGTTGACCGCATCGACTATGAGCTCACTGCGGGGTCATCACCGGCTATCGATACCGGCCCGGCCAATGAGCACCTGAATGACCTGGATGGCAGCCGCAACGACATGGGCGTACATGGCGGCCCCAACCCCATGGCCCAGTACAAAGCGCAGCTGGACCCGGCAGTCACTGCACCCTATGTCTACCCCGTATTCAAGGATGTCCAGACCCTCTCCGGCGCACAGGTTGAAGTGACCGCCATCGGCGTCGCACGCTTCAAGTAATCCATGGATACGAGGAGTAACTATCATGTCTATTCATCATGACAAA
>DRLF01000212.1 GCA_011051425.1 Thiolapillus brandeum
TCGAAAATGCTGAGCAATGCCGGGCACCGTGTCGTGGAGACTGATAGTGGCGAAAGCTTTCTGGAGGCGGTGGAAGCCGAGGATTTCGATCTTGCGCTTGTGGACATGCACATGCCGGATATGAACGGCATCGAAACGTTTCAGATGTACCGTTTTGCCCATGCCAGTGATGAGGCGATTCCTTTTGTCGTGATTACCGCTGATGTTACTGAAGCAACGAGGACCGCCTGTCAGGATGCGGGCATAGAAACCATTCTTTCCAAGCCCATCGACAGCCGGCAGGTGTTCGATACTATCGAGCGGTTGACCAGCGGCAGGAACCGTATTCCTTCTGAAGAGGAAGCAGTGGCGGCATCGGCTCCTCTGGATGACCTGCCCATGGTGGATACAGGCAAGGTGGAAGAGCTGAGATCCCTGGATACCGGCACGGAACTGGTTGAGCGTATTATGGAATGCTTCATGGAAGATGCGGGGGACACACTCATCCATATGAGAAAGGCTGTGGAATCCCGCGATTATTTCGGGATGAAGGATCTGGCACATGCACTGCGGGGTAGCGCTGCCAATGTGGGTTTGCTACAGGTGCAGGCGGCTTCAGAACAGCTGGAACTGCAGCCGGAAGCAGATTTCATGCAGCTGCATCCTGGCCAGATAGACCAGCTGGAGGAGCTGGTGCAGGAATCCGCACATCAGCTGTCGGTGCAGTTTGGTCTCGAAAAGCCTCGCCCGGAACTGCGGGTGGTCAGCTGATCAGGCGCGCATTCTCGAAACCGGGGTGGCATCTGCCTTGGGATCCCAGCGTTTGCTCTGGGCTCTGAACAAGTAGTTCATCATGGTGAGGTTTTTCTCAGGCAGGTTCAGTGCGGTATCCACCCAAAGATCCACGATACGGAACAGTTCTTCCCGTGAAATGGGATTGTGCTCAGCCATGATCTTGTCCATGGCAAAGTAGCCACCTTCCCGTGACTGACGCCGTTTGATGTAATGGTGCAGCATTTCTTCTGCTTTGCCGTCTTCGGCCAGCAGATCCACAACCCCCATTTCATAGAGTTCGGCGGCGGTATAGATATTGCCGCTGGTGATCATGCGTTTTGCCAGTGCTGGGCTGATGCGGCGCGCCAGAAAGCTGAAAGCACCCATGCCGGGAAAGAGGCCGAACTGGGTTTCCGGAAAACCGAAGCGTGCGCGTTTTTCCGCGATCACCATGTCCGCTGCAAGCGCCATCTCGAAACCGCCCCCAAGCGCCTCTCCCTCTACAACCGAGATCGTACAGAGCCTGGCGTCGCCGCCAGACAGGTTTCTGTGGGCGATCTCCATGCAAGTGTGGGCGTATTCAGTAAGGTGTTCACGGTCGCCATTGCGGATCAGTTCGAGGAACAGTCCGAGGTCGCCGCCCAGACAAAAGACACCAGGCAGCCTGGAACTCAGAACAAGATAGCGTAGCCGCTCTGCCGGAACCCGCGCCTGATCCTGTTCACAGACAGTTGTCATGAGGTCCTGGGCTGCTTCGAGGTCTTTCAGAAAGGAAGAAGTGATTACCGGGCGTCCGGGATGCATAAAACGGATGCGGATGGCCTGGTGGTCGCGGTCGATGCCCAACTCGATGCTTTCCAGTTGCATGCGGTTATCCATGATGCTGATCATTCCTGCCCCCCTTGAGTCTGATGTCTGCTTAGACAGATACTACGGTCATCATAATCGATTTTTTTACCCCTTGCAGTAGATTTGATGTTGCTTGCGTCTCTGTCAGGTAATCAATATGAGACGCGCATGGCACATTGTCGCCAGAGTTTCCCGAACAGTGCCCTATTGCCGGGCTAATATCCGCTCTTCCGGCCTTGGGAGCAGAGAATCGAACGACTGAGTGGATAATCAGGCATCGGCCAGTGGCGTGTTCAGGGGGCAAACAGCATCAGTTTTCATGGCTGGCCGAGGATACTTCCCTGTATTCTCAGAACGATTTCAGAGCATCATGCCCCGGATGGTATAGAAAAGCATGGCTGCCATCAGCCCGGAAGCGGGTACTGTAATGACCCAGGCGGCGGCTATTTTCATCAGTGCCGAACGCTTTACCAGTTCCTTGTGGTAGATCTTTTTCAGGCCCTTGCGTTCTTTCTTGGTCAGTTCCGCTTCGGTCTTGTGTTTTTTCAGCTCGGCCAGCATGCGGCCTTTCTCGTCCACAGAAGCGCGCCGGAAATCGTTGAGAAAAGCTTCGATAACTTCATGGTCTGCGCCCTCATGATGATCCTTGATGTCCTCGATCATGCGGGCATAGGAAGCCTTGATGAACTCGCGCAGGAAACCCACGCCAAACACGGCGCCTACGGCAATGTGAGTGGAACTGACGGGCAAACCAAATTGGGTGGCGATGATGACCGTGATGGAGGCTGCCATGGCGATGGAAAAGGCGCGCATCTGATCCAGTTCGGTGATCTCGGAACCCACGGTACGGATCAGCTTGGGGCCATACAGGGCCAGACCGATGGCGATACCGATGGCGCCTACCATCA
>DRLF01000213.1 GCA_011051425.1 Thiolapillus brandeum
ACCCGCACGGGTTTTCTGCCTGTTCCCATCATTATTACCGAGCCTGCTGTCGGTTATGGTGGTGGTGCGGCGCTGGCTTTTTTTCACGGGCAGTTCATGGGGACCAAGGCGGAAAACGGAAAGGGGAGGCGGGTGCCTCCCAGCGTTTCCGTCGTGGCCGCAGGGGGAACGGAGAATGGCACCTGGTTCGTCGGTGGCGGGCATCTGGGTATCTGGCGGGAAGACACCATACGCTATACCGGAGGCGCCGGTTACGCAGATGTGGTCATGGACTACTATGGCTTCAATGGGGGACTCGGAAAACACCCTGTGCGTTTCGAGAGTACCGCTTTCGGTCTGCTGCAGGAGCTCCAGTTCCGCCTGGGAGAAAGCCATTTCTTTGCCGGAATCAGCTATCGCCTGGTGGATACGCAGAACAGGTTCGACCTGGGTTCTGTCCTTCCCATTCCCGGTATTCCTGCTCTGAAGTTTGACAGCCGATCTGCGGGCGTCAGCCTGAGCCTGAACTATGATGACCGGGACAACATGTTTACTCCCAGTGACGGGCTGGATGCGGAGCTCAAGCTGGGCAACTACGGCAGCGCCTGGGGAGGCGATGACAATTTCAACAAATACCGGCTATATGCCAAGTATTACCGGCGCCTGAGCGATGCCTGGGTGATGGGGCTGCGGGGCGATACCGAAGGGGTCGATGGCGATGCGCCTTTCTATGAATATCCCTTTGTCGACATGCGGGGTATCAAGGTCATGCGCTATCAGGGAAAGCGTACGGCGCTGGGCGAGCTGGAGCTGCGCTGGTCGTTTCATCCGCGCTGGGCGCTGGTCGGTTTCGGTGGCGTCGGCAAAACCTGGGCGGGCAACGGGAAGCATGACAGTGATGCGTTGTACAGCAAAGGCCTGGGCTTTCGCTACCTGATTGCCAGCAAACTGGGGCTTCAGGTAGGTGTGGACATCGCGCAGGGGCCGGAAGACACGGCCTTCTATATCCAGGTGGGCAGTGCCTGGAAACGCTAGCCCGGAAAATTTCCGCTACTTGATGAAAAGAAAATGCCTGGCGCGCAGTTTCTTGCCTTTCCAGATCCTGCCGTTGATCTTTTCCGCCAGTATCTTGCAGCCGGTATCGTCGGTGTCCACATCGACCATGGCGATATAGTTGTCTTCGTTGTTCGACGGCTCGATGGTGATCTCCCTGATGACCGCGCCGTATTCTTCCAGGGGTTCACGGAGTTCTTCGATGGTGGTGTCAGGCGGGAAGCCGCTGATGCTGATGTGCATGATGAATTCTTTTAACAGATTGTCGGTGAACTGATTCTACAACAGCAGGAAAGGGATAGGCGACCCCAGGCTGAAAATAGCACTGGGCGAGAGTAAGCACTATCCGCCGGAGAAAAACGGCAAGGCGATGAAGAATTTTATGACCACGGCGTTGAGCAGGTCGATGAAGAAAGCGCCGATCAGGGGTATGACCAGAAACGCCTGTATGGAAGGCCCGAATTTCGTCGTAAGGGCCGTCATATTGGCGATGGCGACCGGTGTGGCGCCCAGGCCAAGTCCGCAAAAGCCGGATGCCATGATGGCCGAGTCATAGTTTCTTCCGGTTACCCGGAAAACCACGAAAACGGCAACAGCAACCACCACAATGACCTGTGCGGTAACCATGAACAGTATCTTGCCCATGGAATCCATCAGTGACATGAGATCCATGCTCATCAGGCTCATGGCGAGGAACAGTTGCAGGCTTAGCTCCCCCGCGCGTTCGATGGCAATCCTGTTGAGGGGCTTCTTCACCGTATCGGCAACGTTGGTGATGACGATGCCTACCATCATGGCGGTGAGGAAACCGGGCAGGCTCAGGCCTTTGCCCGCCAGGAATTCGTTGACCCATTCGCCCGCCGTGACGCACACGGAAAGCGCCAGCAGAGTGCCGAGCACATCGTCGATATGCACTTCCCGGCAGCCGGTGGCTGATGTGGTGTCTCCGGCGTCAGTTCCGGCAGCAGATGCAGGTGCCGGGCGCAGATCATATTTGTTGATCAGCCAGCCGCCGACGGGACCACCGACCAGTCCGCCGGCGATGAGTCCGAAGGTGGCGCAGGCAATGCCGAATTCTGCCGCGCCCTTGAGTCCCGCCTCCGAGGCGACCTGTCCCCAGGCGATGGCGGTACCGTGCCCGCCGGCGAAAGACACGCTGCCGGCCAGCAGACCGTAGCCGGGGGAGTTGCCCGTGAGCAGGGCGATGCCGATGCCGGCGGCATTCTGGGCGACCAGCAGCATCAGGGCGACCAGCGTCAGGATAAACAGCATTTTGCCGCCCTGGGCCAGGGTGTTGAGCTTTGCGCCCAGCCCGATGGTGCTGAAGAAGAACAGCAGGAAAAGATCCCTCAGCTGCAGATCGAAATGGACCTTGATGCTCCAGACCGCTGCCAGCAGCAGCACGACCAGGCTGCAGAGAATGCCGCCGGTGACAGCATAGGGGATATTGTATCTGTCCAGGAAAGCGACCTTCCTGTTCACCAGCCGTCCGAGCGCCAGCACCAGTACGGCGACGATAATGATGTTCAGGTTGTCTATGCTCACTTCCATCAGGGATTCAGCTCGCAGGTCGTGGATATGGGTGAGAAGGTCTTCATCTTACTGTATCCGTCCTATGGAATGGAACGGGGGATATCTCAGACTTTTTCCTCGAAATCCTTGCGGTCTACCGCCAGATGGTAGTTGGGGTCTTCCACCACATTGACTTCCACCAGGTCACCCGCAGTCTTGAGCAGCTGACGGCATTCCGGAGCCAGATGCTTCAGATGCAGGCGCTTGTGTTCCTTCAGGTAGCGCTCCGCCAGCTTGTCGATAGCCTCGATGGCCGAATGATCGGCTACCCGGGCATTCTTGAAATCCACCACGACATCATCAGGATCGTTTTTCGGATCGAAGATTTCCTGGAAGTGATGCACAGATGCAAAGAACAGCGGGCCGTTCAGCTCATAGACCTTGCCCCCCATGCGGTTGGTGCTGACGCTGGCATTGATGTGCTTGGCGTGCTGCCAGGCGAACACCAGGGCCGACAGGATGACGCCGATGATGACCGCCGTCGCCAGGTCGTGAAACACGGTGATGATGGCGACGGAGATACCTATGAGCGTGTCCGCAGGCGGGATCTTGCCGATCAGACGGAAGCTGCACCATTCGAAAGTGCCGATGACCACCATGAACATGACGCCCACCAGCACGGCGATAGGAATGCGCTCGATGAGAGAGGAACCGACCAGGATGAAGGACAGCAGGAAGAGGGCGGCGCTGACACCCGACAGGCGGCCGCGTCCGCCGGATTTGATGTTGATGATGCTCTGGCCCACCATGGCGCAGCCCCCCATGCCGCCAAACAGCCCCGTTGTGGTGTTGGCCACGCCCTGGCCGATACATTCGCGGTTGGGCTGGCCGCGGGTTTCGGTAAGCTCATCCACCAGGTTCAGGGTCAGCAGGCTTTCGATGAGTCCCACCAGAGCCATGATCAGGGCGTAGGGAAAGACGATCTTGAGCGTCGCGAGATCAAAGGGGATGTCCGGTATATGGAGGCTGGGCAGATTTCCCTGGATGGACGCCATGTCACCCACGGTGGAGGTCTCCAGACCGAAGCCCAGGGTGATCAGTGTACCGGTGATGATGGCGGCCAGGGTGGAGGGTATGACCTTGGTCAGGCGGGGCAGGTATTCGATGATGAACATGGTCAGGGCGATCAGCGCGAGCATGATCACCAGGGGCTGTCCGGTGATCCACTGGGTGTGGCCCGCGGCATCCGTGAGGATCTGCCCGTCGGGGCCGCGGAGCTTGAACTGTTCCAGCTGGGCGATGAATATCACCAGCGCCAGGCCGTTGACGAAGCCCAGGAAGACGGGATGGGGCACTAGCCGGATGAATTTACCCAGCTTGAGCACACCGAACAGGATCTGGATGGCCCCCATAAGCACCACGGCGGCGAACAGGTATTCCACACCGTGTTCGACCACCAGGGAGACCACCACGACGGCGATGGCGCCGGTCGCGCCCGAAATCATGCCGGGACGCCCGCCGACCACGGCGGCCAGCAGTCCCATGATGAAGGCTGCGTACAGACCCACCAGGGGTGCGACATGAGCGACGAAGGCAAAGGCGACCGCTTCGGGCACCAGTGCCAGGGCAACGGTCAGCCCGGAGAGAATGTCGTTCTTGGCGTTTTGCGGGGAATGTCTTGAAATGAGGTCGAACATGAGTAGGGTGTTTCCGGGGGAATGAGCAGACAGGAAAGATTCCCCACAGCGCATATTGTGGAGAATGCAGAAAAACATGATATTCTAATATAACTGGCGTTGGCTGTCGCCGGAGATTTTTCCCAATTCACTTGTTTTCAGCGGATTACCCGACCCATGATCATTACTTTGTCACCTTCAAAAGGACAGGATTTCGAAACGCCGGTAAAGGCTGCCCATATCACGAAGCCACCGATGCTCGATGAATCGCTGCTGCTGATCGAGGAGTTGCGCAAGCTCAGCCCGGCGCAGGTACGTGATCTGATGGCCGTGAGCGAGAACATTGCCAACCTGAATGTGGACCGCTATAAATCCTTCAGCACGCCTTTCACGGAAAAAAACGCACGGCCGGCGCTGTTTGCCTTCAAGGGTGATGTGTATCGCGGTATTCCCGTGGAGGAATACACGCAGGACGACCTGGACTTCGCCCAGGATCATCTGCGCATGCTGTCGGGGCTGTACGGCTGCCTGCGGCCGCTGGACCTGATCCAGCCCTACCGGCTGGAGATGAAGACCAGATTGAAGAACCCCCGGGGAGAAAACCTGTATCAGTTCTGGGGTGACCGTCTGACCGAGTGCCTGAATGCAGAACTGAAGAACCACAAAGAGCCCACCCTGATCAACCTGGCCTCCAATGAATACTTCAAGGCGGTGAAGCCCAGGCTGCTCGAAGGCCGCCTGCTGAATATCGCCTTCAAGGAGGAGAAGAACGGCAAGGCGCGTATCATCGCCGTGTTCGCCAAGCGGGCGCGGGGCATGATGGCCGACTACATCATCCGCAACCGGCTGGAAGCGTCCGAAGCCATCAAGAGCTTCGACCGCGAGGGTTATCACTATTCCGAACAGGATTCTGACGACAAACAATGGGTGTTCGTGCGTCCGCAGCCCTGATTACAGGTGCATATCATGCGCAATCGTGTAATAATGAGAACCATTCTCAACAAATTGAACTGCCAATGAACCAGCAGAGCTTGTCCCAGGTTGCTCCAGGCCGGCGCGTGCGTCTTGTTTCCATACAGGGCGATCGTGTGCTGACCCGGCGTCTGCTCGCGCTGGGACTGAGCGTGGGCAACGAGGTGGAAGTGCTGCACAGGCGCAATGGCGACGTGGTGGTGGGCAAGGAAGGCAACCGCCTGGCGCTGGGGCACAATATCGCGGATCGTGTATTGATCGAGGAGCTTTCCTGATGGGCGGATGCTGTGATCAGGCGCAGCCCCTGCGCGGTGATTTTTCCCTGACAATTGCCATTGCCGGCAATCCCAACTGCGGCAAGTCTGCCCTGTTCAATGCCTTTACCGGCATTCGCCAGCGCACCGGCAACTGGCCGGGTGTCACCGTGGACCGCAAGGAAGGGCAGTTCGAGCTGGAACAGTACAAGGTCAAGCTCATCGACCTGCCCGGCATCTACAGCCTGGATGCCTCGTCCATGGACGAGGAGATCACCCGCGACTACCTGCTGTCCCGCGAAGCGGATCTGATCATCAACGTGGTGGATGCCGCCAACCTGGAGCGCAACCTCTATTTCGTCGTGCAGCTGCTGGAAATGGGCGTGCCCATGGTCATCGCCCTCAACATGATGGACGTGGCGCGCAAGCGCGGCATCCGCATCGATGTGGACAAGCTGTCCGAGGAACTGGGCTGTCCGGTGGTGCCGGTGGTGGCGACAACAGGCGAAGGCACGGCGGAACTCAAGGCGCGCATGCTGGCTGTCGCCACGGGTGCGGAGTGTGGCGGATTCGCTCTGGCCAACGAGGAAGTGGTGGAGCAGGCCGTCGCCGAGCTGGAGCAGTATCTGCCGGAAGAGAATCCCGCCAACCGTCACTGGCTGGCCCTGAAGATGCTCGAATCCGATGAGCAGATTCCGCAGGATCTTTCCGCGCAGGCCAGGGAATGCATTGCGCACTGGCGGAAGGTCATCGAGGACCGCAGCGGCGAAGAGGCCGACATCCACATCAGCGATACCCGCTTCAGCCATGCCCATGCGCTGGCCCAGACCGTGATCAAGGAACGCGGTAAGCTGGGCAAGACCGTATCCGACCGCATCGACACTGTGGTGCTGAACCGCTGGCTGGGTGTGCCGGTGTTCCTGTTCATGATGTACCTGATGTTCATGTTCACCATCAATATCGGTGGCGCTTTCATCGATTTCTTCGACGGCGTCGTGGGGGCTTTTGCCGTGGACGGCTTCGGCCATCTGCTCAGCTCCTGGGGCGCGCCCGAGTGGATGCGGGTCATTCTTGCCGACGGGCTGGGTGGCGGCCTGCAGGTTGTGGCGACTTTCATTCCCATCATCTCGGCGCTGTACCTGTTCCTGTCCGCCCTGGAAGATTCGGGCTACATGGCGCGGGCGGCCTTCGTGATGGACCGTTTCATGCGTGGCATCGGGTTGCCGGGCAAGGCTTTCGTGCCCCTCATCGTGGGCTTCGGCTGCAATGTGCCGGCGATCATGGCCACGCGCACCCTGGAGAACATGCGAGAGCGCAAGCTCACCATCCTCATGAACCCCTTCATGTCCTGTGGTGCGCGCCTGCCGGTGTATGTGCTGTTCGCCGCGGCCTTCTTCCCCCAGAATGGCCAGAACCTGGTGTTCAGCCTGTATCTCATCGGTATCGTGGTGGCGGTGCTCACCGGCCTGATCATGAAGAAGACCCTGCTGCAGGGAGAGAGCGCCGGCTTCATGATGGAACTGCCGCCCTATCATCTGCCGACGCTCAAAGGCGTTCTGCTGCGCACCTGGGACCGGGTGAAGGTGTTCGTGAAGGAAGCGGGGCAGATCATCATCGTGATGGTGCTGGCACTGAATGTGCTCAACTCCATCGGTACCGACGGGTCTTTCGGCAACGAGGATTCGGACAAATCCGTGCTCAGTGCCGCCAGTCAGGTGGTCACACCGGTATTTGCGCCCATGGGCATTCACCAGGACAACTGGCCCGCCGTGGTGGGCATCGTTTCCGGGGTGCTGGCCAAGGAAGTGGTGGTGGGCACCTTGGATACCCTGTACAGCCGGCTGGCGGTAGAGGACTCGGGGGCTGTCGTGGATGAGCCCGGGTTTGATCTGTGGCAGGAAATCAAAGACGCTGCAGCCACTGTGCCCGAGAACCTGGCGGGTGTTGCCGAACTGGTGACAGACCCCCTGGGGCTGGGTGCGGCAGACGTGCAAGACATTTCCGAAGTGGCTGCCGAGCAGGAAGTGAGCATGGATGTCTTCGGCGCCATGGCGCTGCGCTTCGACGGCCAGATCGGTGCCTTTGCCTACCTGCTGTTCGTGCTGCTGTATTTTCCCTGTGCTGCGACCATGGGCGCCATCAAGCGTGAGGCGGGCGGCGCCTGGGCGGCATTCGTAGCATTCTGGACGACCAGCGTGGCCTACGTGTCCGCCAGCGTGTACTACCAGGCGGCCACCTGGTCGCGGCACC
>DRLF01000214.1 GCA_011051425.1 Thiolapillus brandeum
AGCCGCAATGGTCATCTCGGGGAGTTCAAAACCGGCTTCGAACGGGCGGTCAGCGAGCTGGATGAAGATGATGCAATAATCCTGCCGTTCTACCTGCGCGGCCTGTGGGGCAGCCGCTTCTCCCGCTCCAGCAGCCAGTTGCAGGAAAACCGCAACACCCGGCTGCGCAGCCAGATCATTGTGGCCTTTGGCAAACCCATGCCCATACATGCCACGGCGGTAGAGGTAAAACACTGTGTTTCGGAAATCTCCATCGATGCCTGGGAACAGCACACGAAGCACCTGGATCCCCTGGCGCTGGCCTGGCTGAAAACAGCGAAAAAAAGAGGCTCGGCTATCGCCGTGGCGGAAGCGAGGGGAAAGCAGGCGCTTTCCTCCCTGCGCTTCATTGCCGGGGTTTTCGCTTTTTCCAGACTGATGAAAAAGCGCAGCCCCGAACAGAATATCGGCCTGCTGATTCCCACGAGCACCGCAGGTCTGATGACCAATATGGCGGCACTGTTGCTGGGAAAGACTGTAGTGAATCTGAACTACACGGCAAGCCTGCAGGCACTGCAAAGCAGCCTCGGCAAAGCAGATATCAGGAGCATCTACACCTCACGCCAGTTCATCAAAAAGCTGACGGCCCGCGGGCTGGACATGACACCCCTGTTTGCTCATGTGGATGTCTACTATCTCGAAGATCTGGCCGGAGAAATCAGCACTGCGGGAAAACTCTGGTTGCTGGTTTGCGCCACGGTGTTGCCCGCACGCTGGTTATATATGCTGTATGGGCGCAGGATACCCATTGAGGCGCCGGCGGCCATTCTCTTCTCCAGCGGCAGCGAAGGCGAACCCAAGGGCGTGGTGCTGAGCCAGCGCAATATCATGGCCAACATCCGCCAGGTGTCCGATGTACTGGACACACAGGCCGATGACACCATCATGGCAACCCTGCCCCTGTTCCACGCCTTTGGACTGACGGTCACAGGGCTGATGCCTCTGGTGGAAGGCATCCCAGCGGTCTGCCATCCCGATCCTACCGATACGCCAGCCATCGCCAAGGGCATTGCCACATACAATGCCACCATCCTATGCGCCACTTCCACTTTCCTGCGCCTGTTCACCGCCAACCGCCGGGTGCATCCCCTGATGCTGGCGTCCCTGCGCGTCGTGGTCGCGGGGGCTGAACGCCTGAACCCCGAGGTGCGTGATGCCTTCAAGATGAAGTTCAACAAGGAGATCTACGAGGGCTACGGTTCCACGGAAACCACGCCTGTCGCCAGCGTGAATATTCCCGACCGCCTCGATCTGAACACCTGGAAGGTACAGGTGGGCAACCGCCCCGGCACCGTGGGCATGGCGCTGCCCGGCAGCAGCTTCCGCATCGTCGATCCCGACAGCCTGCAGACACTGCCCGTGGGCAAGGATGGCCTGATCCTGTTCGGTGGGTGCCAGCTGATGCTCGGCTATCTCAAGGCGCCCGGGAAAACGGCCGAGGTCATCATCGAGCTGGATGGACGGCGCTGGTACAGGACCGGCGATAAGGGCCACCTGGATGCCGACGGTTTTCTCACCATCGTCGACCGTTACTCACGCTTTGCCAAGATTGGCGGGGAGATGATCAGCCTGGGCAGCATCGAAGGCAGCATCAGCGTGCTGCTTCCGGAAAACGTGGAAATCCTGACGACCACGGTCAGCGATGAGAAAAAGGGCGAGAAAGTGGTACTGCTGTTCAGTGGTGAGGTGGACGAGGCACAGATGAAATCACTGGTCAGCGATTCCGGCCTGAAGCCACTCATGCGTCCTTCTGTGATCATCAAGGTTGAGGCCATTCCAAAACTGGGCAGCGGCAAGAACGACTTTGGCGCTGCGAAAAAAATCGCCAGGGAGCATGCTGATTCATGAAGACTGTCGATACCCACACCCACCTGCTCAGCCGTGATGTTCGTTTCGACCGGCCTTTCGACAAGATCGCGGTGCGCTTCTTTGCCAGGAATCTCGGCGTGGATCCCGAAGCACTGAAGGACAGACCCTGGGAAATCTACGTGCAGGCCATGGCGGAAGCCGTGCGCAATTCCACCTGCATCGAGAAGACCTGTCTGTTCGGCGTGGACAGCCGCGTGGATGCCAGGGGGCGGGAAACTCACCGCGACCGTACGGTTTGTGCCGGCAACAGCGACGTCATCGAAGTGGCCCACCGCTATCCCGACCAGTTCATTCCCTTTTTCTCCATCAATCCCCTGCGCCCCGATGCCCTCGATCTTATCGACGAATACGTGGAAAAAGGCTGTGCGGGCGCCAAGTTCCTGCAGAATTACTGGCAGGTGGACCTCAACGATGAAACACTCGTGCCCTACTACAGGAAACTGCGCGACCTGCGGCTTCCCCTCGTTGTTCATATCGGCAGTGAGTTCGCCATCGAATCGAAAAAACAATTTGAAGGCAGCAACATGCTGCGCCTGCCGCTGCAAGCCGGTGTCACCGTGATTGCCGCACATATGGGCCTGGGACAGATTGGGCACTGGCGGGCCCCCTGGCGCAATCTTTCGCAAAATCCGGCATGGTTCGACCGGGATTACTTCCATATTCTGGAGATGCTCGAGGCACACGAGAACCTTTATGGCGATCTCTCCGCCATGCTCTTACCCTTGCGGGCGCGTGCACTGAAACATCTTGCCGGCCAGCAACAGGTGCATCACAAGCTTCTTTTTGGCACCGACTACCCCGTGCCCTTCACTATCCGCTTCAACACCCACGGGCTGGGGCGGCAAGAGAAGAAGCGCATCGCCGGCATTCAGAATCCTTTCGACCGCTACGCTGCTGCGCTTCTGTCATTTTTTCCGGAAGACAATCCGCTGTACACTAACCATCAACGTATTCTGATGACCCCGCGTCCCCATGATCAGGATTAAATCATTTCCCCGTGCAGGCATCTTGTTGTTGCTGGCAGGCTGTTGTTCCCTGGCAATGGGTGGTGACCTGAAACCCTTTCGCAGTGATGGCTGCAGTGACTTTCCCAACGGCACTTATCAGCAACGGAAACTGTGGCTGCGCTGCTGCTACCAGCATGACCTTTCCTACTGGCAGGGCGGTACAAAACTGCAGCGGCTGGTTGCCGACCACGACCTGGAACAGTGCGTCCGTTCTGTTGGTGAGCCAGCCATCGCAAAGCTGATGCTGGCGGGTGTTCGTGTGGGTGGGAGTCCGTACTGGCCAACCTATTTTCGCTGGGGATATGGCTGGCCCTATATGCGTGGATACAAAACGCTGAGTGCTGATGAACGGCGCCAGGTGGAGGCCATGCTCAAGCGCCAGGCGTCAGAACTGGCATCCATCCTGAAACACCCCACGAAAAGATAAGCTCCGTTTCCATCAGGGTCTGAATACATCCAGATCCCTGGGAAACAGGATCTCTCCCTTGTAGTGCTTGCGGATCAGCTCCAGGTTTTCTTCTTTACGTCCGGCGCTGCGTTTCATCAGGTGTGTCAGCAGCAGTTTTTTCGCCCCGGCATCGGCAGCCAGTTTACCGATGTAGCTGGGTTTCATGTGAAGCAGTTGCCCGGCGACGGTTTCATCTTCCGGAATGGCGTTGTGTGCCACCAGAATATCCGAGCCCCTGGCCAAGTCCGGCATGGTATGGAAGCGCCCGCTCATGTCTCCCGTAAAGCTGATGACACAACCGGCCAGCTCAACGCGGTAACCCAGTGCAGGCAATACCGCGTGATGCACGGAAACAGCTTTCACGCGGATGTCGCGGTGCGCATAGACTTCGTGCTCATCCAGAAGTTTGTAGGACGAGGCCACGGTCTTGGGCAGGATCTTGTAGCTGCTCCCCGCATCAGGGTCGATGAAGGAACTCATGTAGGGATACACGCCGGTATCCTTGCCGAAGAAGCGCAGGAGAAACTGGTCGGCGGACGGGAGATACTCGTTGCCGCTGGGACCGATCAGCACGAGATCACGCTTTCTGTCGGTGAAAAAACCACCTTTGACATAGGCCGGAAAATCGGCGCTGTGGTCGATGTGAAAATGACTGAACAGAAACAGATCCAGATCTTGATAGCGCGCGCCCGAACGCTCGAAGTTCTGCACTGTGCCAGGCCCGGCATCGATCACCACTCTGGCCCTGTCATCCAGCCACAGCAGATAGCCGGTGGAAGCCTGCCCGTCCCACAGTTCCGGCCCCCGGGTACCCAGCATCTGCAGTTTCACGCGTTCTGACTGACACTGGGCAGAACCTGTGGATGTGGACAACAATCCTGTCAGCAACAGCGCCATCACCAGGTAATTCTTGGTCATATTGTTCATTCGCATGGCACCTCCTCAGCACCCCAACCGATGACCGTATCCATACCCGGATCCCAGTCCTCTCTTTCTATTTCGAAACCTGCCCTGTGCACCAGGAAGCATCTGTCCTTTTTGCCAAACTGGCTGAAGCGCATCACCCGTGCACCACCGTGGCCATCATACGCCTGTACACGGTAATTGTTACGCACCAGGGTGTTCGCAGAAAACGTTTCTGCCGAAACACCTTCCGGCAGCATTGGCGAAAAATGCTTTCTTTCATCCCACTCAGGCAATCGGTAATCCCGAACGGCCTGTTTGAGCCGGCTTGCATCCATCCCTGCCGGTTCCGGCCTGCTTTCAGCAATGGCCTGTGGCTGGTCAGGCTGTCCGGGTTTTGACCGAGGTAGCGGATCGGCAGCTTTCGGGGGTTCATGGGTGTTTACCGGAGCGATCCTGGGTTCCTGTCCCGGTGTTTCGGGTAATGCCGGAGCAGGCTCCGGAGCCGGCAGCAGGCGCCTCAGTTCCACCGCAATGACAGGAGATGTTTCGATGGGTACAGGATATGTTGTTTGCAATCGAAGGGGGAACTGCAACATAACAAACAGGTGCAGCAGGCTGGCAAGTATCAGCCACAGTGCAAAAGCTGGCAAAGCATCCTGTCTTGACGCTACGTCATCCATAGTCTCGTTATCACAAACCGGACTGAATCTATTAACCATAGTTTGACCGGCAACAGCGGGCGCTGGTTCCCTTGAGCAGTTCTTGAAACAACTTCACTTTCTTGGTGAAACGGACTGCAGCAATGCCCACAAGTTTCTATAATGTGGCCACCCCTGCAACACGAAACGGAGTAACAGCATTGTCCCAGGTAGACCAGTTTGAAAGCGTTTTCCGTTCGGCCTACAAGGCGGTCTTCACCTACAACCCGGTGAAACTACGCAGCATTCTCCTGGTTACCGATCTCGGTGGTCCAGATGCCCGGGCTTACCTGGACAAGATGAAAACCTTCATCGAACAGACCCGTGACGCCAGCCACTGTGACTATTTCCTCGTCCAGGGATCGGAATTCAGCACTACCGGTGACCTGCTCGACCTGATTCCCCGTTACCAGCCGGACCTGATATGCACCTATCGCAACCTGCACAGCGGTGCCTGGCGTTTTCCCCATTCCCTGGGTGAACACCTCGATGTGCTGCTGCAGCGTACCGACATACCGGTCATGGTGCTGCCCCATCCCCAAGCCGGTTACCAGGCGGATCATGCCCTCCAGGACACTTCCGAAGTCATGGTGGTTACCGACATGCAGGCTGTCAATGATCCTCTCATCAATCATGCTGTGGCATTCAGTCGTCCTTCAGGAAATCTCTACCTGACCCATGTGGAAGACATCTCGGTATTCGAACACTACATGGACGCCATCTCCAAGATCGATGTCATCGATACCGACCTGGCGAGGGAACGTCTGCATGATCAATTGCTGAAAGAACCCGGTGACTACTTCGATTCCTGTTCCAGAGTGCTGAAAGCGCGTTTTCCGCAACTGAGCATACGTTCTCTGGTGAATTTTGGTGAACTGGTTGCCGAATACCGGCATCAGATAGAATCCCTGCAACTCGACCTTCTGGTGCTCAGCGCCAAGGACGAACGCCAGCATGCCATGCACAGTGTGGCCTATCCCCTGGCAGTGGAACTGCGCCAGATTCCCCTGCTGCTGCTGTAAGGAAGGTTGACTATGGAAAGTGCACATCACGCCGTATCGGCAGGAACGACCTATCTGTTCGCCACCATCCTGGCCGCCATGATCCTTGCCCTGGCCCTGGAGGAAAAACTCCATGCCAGGAAGTCGCTCATCGTCGGTTTCTTTGCCATCGGCAGCCTGTTGCTGGCTTCCATCTTCGGCTTCATGCCTTTCGGCGATATCATCATTCCCGGCGGGCAACGGCTGCATATGCCCATCTACATCGAAGCCGTGGACTGGGAAGTCATCGCCATCATCATCGGATCCAGCCTGTTCGTGGATGTCACCTCCCGTTCCGGGCTGTTCAGCTGGATCGCCATCAGGCTCACCAAGGCATCCGGTGGCGACCCCCTCAAGCTGCTCTGGTACTACGGCAGCATGACCGTGTTGTTCTCGGCCGTGTTGAACAACGTGACAGCCATGATCATCGTGGGGTCCCTGACCGGCGTTTCCCTGAAGAAGCTGGGGCAGGACAGGATGATGCTGGGATTTCTGCTCATCGAAGGTCTGCTGACCAACATCGGCGGCCTGCTGACACTGATCAGCTCTGTACCCAATATCATCGTGGGTAATGCTGCGGGCATCAGCTTCGTCACCTTTTTCATCAAGGCCAGTCCCTATGTCCTGGTCGCTACCGTCGCCACCCTGCTCCTGGGTGCCAGACTGTTCCGGATCGGATCCCTGAAATCCGACTCCGACCGGCAGAAGGCGGCAGCACTCATCGACAGCTTCGATGAAAGAGACGGCATTCACAGCATGCCCTTCTTCTGGTTCTCCACAGCGGCGCTGGTGGCCTTCATCCTGACGATCGCCACCACTTCCATTACCCCGGTGATCAGGGATCTGGGCATGGGTTTCGTTGCCATGGCTTTTGCCGTTGTCGTGCTGGCCAGGTTCAAGCACGAGGTGAACGAATTCTACCGGGCAGTGGACTGGGATCTGATCCTGTTCTTCATGTCCCTGTTCGTGGTCATCAACGTCATGGAACACGCCCAGGTGCTGGCGCTCATTGGCAAAGGAGTTGCCTGGATGATCGGTGAGGGTGACAGCGCCACGGGCACGGCCGCCCTGCTGATCGCTTCTTCTGTTTTCAGTTCCGTGACCGACAATATACCCCTGGCAGCCATGCTGGCCAAGATCCTGACCAGCCTGAATATCCCCGGCGATTCCTCCCTGTGGTGGTCCGTGGTGTTCGGCGCCAACCTCGGCGGCAATATAACGCCCATTGGCAGCGCATCCACCCTGGTGGCGGTCACCATCATTCACAAATATCAGCTGAAACTCAGTTTTGGCGGCTTTGTCAGACTTGCCGTGCCCTACGCGCTGATGCAGATTGTGCTGGCAACAGCCTATGTGCTGCTGGTGCTATAGCATACCCAGCAGCTTCAGCATCCAGGGAAGCAGCACTGCAGTGGCCAGGGCAGACAAGGCCATGGCCAGCCCGGAAAAAGCTCCCATCTCCCGGTTGAGCTGAAAAGCCCTTGCCGTACCCATGCCATGAGCGGCAATGCCCAGCGCCACGCCTTTCACCGCATCATCTTCAATGCGCAGCAGCCTGAACAGGGTGGTGCCTATGACGGCGCCAATGATGCCTGTTGCCACCACCAGCACGGCGGTGAGCGATGGCAGGCCACCAATCTGCTCTGATATGCCCATAGCAACGGGTGTGGTTACCGACTTTGGCGCCAGAGACAGCTGGGTCTCGATACTGGCGCCAAGCACCCAGGCGATACCTACTGAACTCAAAGCGCCGACCACGGCACCAATGATCAACGTAATCAGCAAAGGCAGCATACGCTGGCGTATCTTGGCGCACTGCTGGTAGAGCGGTACCGCAAGCGCGACAGTGGCCGGTCCCAACAGGAAATGCACGAATTGTGCACCTTCGAAATAGGTGCCGTAAGACACATCCGTCAGCTGCAGGAAGGTGATCAGGGCGGCGATGGCCGTGACGACCGGGTTG
>DRLF01000215.1 GCA_011051425.1 Thiolapillus brandeum
ACTGCGCTTCATCATGGGTGTATTGCAAACGCAGGCGGCTGAATTCGCTGTGGCTCCAGTCGACCATCAGGCTGACATCCCAGGGATCATGTCCCTGGGAATCCAGCGATGAGCCGGTAAATGCAGCACCAGGATCATCTGCACTCAGGCCGGAGCCGCGTACACCAATGCGCCAGCTGGGCATAAACTGATAGGCCGCCTGTGCATACCAGCCAAACTGGTTCCCGGAATAAGGCAGCCAGTCCCGTCCTGATGGGGCGAACCGGCCGGATTCATCACGCCAGAACAATCCACCCTGCAAGATCGCATTGTGGCGATAGGAATTGCCTTGCGGTGCCCATTTCCATACCAGGTCCGCTATCACCAGGTCACTGTTCCCGGTAAAGCGATCGGGATTTTCCTCATCTCCTGATTCACGATCCCGCGCATCCACAGACAGATAGGAAAGCCCGGCCAGCCAACTGTTGCTCACGCCCACGTCTCCACCCGCATGAGCAAACAGGCTCCAGCTGCCGACGCCCTGATGGGCTGATCCCCCGGCGGGGAACTGGGCGCCACGCAATACCTCGCCACCCAGCTCCAGAAAAGTGTCGGTCGGTGCCAGCCAGCGCAGCTGCATACCATCATCCAGGTAGCGGCCGTTCAGCATTGCCCGGTAAGGCAAGGGACGGTCGGCAAAGTCATCGGTGTGGGAATGCCGCTCGTTCATATAGGCCACAGCCGAGAAAAACCGGCCCGCCTTCAGGGTCAGATCCCAGGGCATGGCCAGTGTCTGTATCCAGGCCTCTTCGAGTTCGGCAGATGTTTCACCGTTTTCATCGGCCAGCGAGAGCGTGAAATTACCGAAAAACAGGTCGTCTATATTTGACTGTAAATTCAGCTCCGATTCACCGAGGGAAAATCCCTGGCTGCCATTACCGGCCTCTCCGGCAATACTGAATCCCGGAATGTCATCACCCCTGTCATGCCTGAACGACTGATACCGACCGTTCAAAACAAGGGAAATCGCTGGATTGAAGGCATTCGGCCGGCTTTGCTCTACCGCCTGGGCAGGTTCCGGCTGAGCTTGTCCCTGCCGGGCTTCCAGCTGTTCTATTCGTGACTCAAGCAACTGAATCTGGGCCTGATAGTTTTTCTGGATCTCAGCCAGCTGCTGTTTCAGCTGCTGAATATCCTGGACAGTTTCCGCCTGCACGCCAAATGCGGCGCAGGCCATACTGCCCAGCAGTATGATGCTGATTATGTATTTCATGATTTTCCCTGATTGTCTTATTACCCCGCCCGGCAGCAGGAAAAACCGGCTTCCGGGCAGACACTATTGTCCGACTGCCTGCTCACGAGGGCTGGCAGCCACAGACAGGTTGATAGCTGAACGGCGATGTATTCCGACAGTCGTCAGATACGCAGGAAAACCTGCCTCAACACGCTTCAGCAGTCAGACAGTTTCAGAGGGAGGGCCACGCGCAACCGGACCGATGAGCTGCATTTCATACAGCCGACCCGAATCGCTGGCCAGAGGAAGGATCAGCCAGACAACAGGCTGATACAAGGAAAGCAGGGGCGCAGGTAATGCACTGGAACCCTGCTGCAACACCAGGCATTTGAGACAGACGTCGCCTTGAGCGGCATCCAGCGGCTGATGCTGATGCAAAACAGACAGCAGCTGCGTTGCCACCAGATAGGCGGCGAGCAGCAGGGGAAATACCCGCCTGATCACGAAATATCTTGAAGAAAAAAGCCGCATTTTAGGGAAGACAACGCCCTGCGTGAAAATCTACTTCAATAATGGTAGCACATAGGTATTGAAAGCTTCTTCATCCATCTGTCCACGATGGATGTACTTGATGTGGCCATCACGGGCAATGACCACGGTATGGGGAATCACACCCGCATCGTTCCCCCACTTGCGCATCAGATTCCCTGCCGCAGAGGGTTCCAGCACCAAAGTGGGATAATTCATACCCAGGCTGCGGGCAACATTGGCCAGCTTGCGCTTTTCATCCACGCCGATACCGATCAGCTGCAACCCCCTGTCACCATACTGCTGCTGGTAGTGAACGAATTCCGGGATCTCGTACTGGCAGGGTCCACACCAGCTGGCCCAGAAATTCATCATTATGACCTTGCCCTTCCAGTCCTCCAGGGAATGCACCTTGCCCTGAAGATCCTTGAGGTAGAAAGGGTTCATTTCCCAGGCATTGTTGGTTCTTTCCGGCAGCGCCATACTGCTGGTCCTGGGCTTTGCCTGGGCAGTATTTTCTGTAGATTCAGGCCTGGAGGCCTGTTCCGGTCCTGCGGGCGCATCTTCCGAACTGCAGCCCGCAGACAACAGCAAAGCCCCAAAAAGCACGGCAGGCAGGCACTTACTCACTCTTGGCTCCCTGTGCAGAGCTGTCTGCGAGAATTTTCCAGTCCACCGGATACTTTTCGTTCAGCACCTTCAGGTAAGCCGCCAGCTGATCATTGATGATGGCCTGGCGCACCTTGTCCTTCATCTCTGAAAACCTGCGCATCTTGCCCGGCCGCCTTTCGAGCACTGTCACCAGATGATAGCCTTTTGACGTCTTGATGATATCGCTCACCTCACCGTCTGCCATGTTTTTCAGGCGCAATTCGAATTCAGGATTACCCTCTCCCTCCTTCAGCCAACCCATGTCGCCGTTGTGCGCCCGACCATATTGGTCGATGCTGTAGCGCCCGGCAAGGGCGAACAGGCTTTCTCCTTCGCGAATACGCTTTTCCAGTGCAGCCGCCTGCGCGTACGAGGAAGTGACCAGCTGCCCCACATGCCAGCGCTCCGGTATCTTCGCCAGATCGGGGGTAGCATCGAAATAGTCGCGCAATGCCTTTTCATCGGGAACCCACTGTTGCTCCATCTGCTCAGTCAGCAGCGCAGGCAAGCGTTCTTGCGCATAGGACTCCATGCGCGCCTCGATATCCACGTTTTCCTGCGCGGCGGCCTGCGCGAACAGGAGCAGTTCTGTACGCTGATAGAGCCGCTCCTTGATCCACTCAGGATCCGGCATCTTGGGAAAGTCCCCTTCCTTGACCAGATCCTGGTACCTGACAGCGACATCATCACCCTCCATCAGAACGGTTTCCGGGGTGATACCTTCAACAATGCGATCCTCAAAGAACCGGACGTGCTGACGATCGCGCAACAGTTGCAGGCTCAAAAGACGCAGGCCACGGAACTCTTCAGCCAATCTGGCCGCTTTCGCCGCCGCCAGCGCATCGGGTTGTCCCGGATATTCAGCCTTCAGCGCCTCCAGTTCATCTTCAGGGAGCCGCAGCTGTTCACGCAGCTTCTGTATGTAAAAGCGATACAGTTGCGCAGTACGGTATTCCTCCATCTCCTTGCGAAATTCCGGTGTCGCATCCAGCCCCCGGGCTTTCGCCTCGAGATACAGCAGGCGCAATGCCACCAGGCGTTGCAGCAGATCCCCACGCAATACGGCCTGCTCCTGTTCTTCAAGGGAATTGAACTGCACCGCGAACGGAGAGGATCGCACGGCTGTTTCGAGATCCGCCGCGGTAACCGGGGTCTTTCCCACAGTAACCAGCACTTCGGATGCCTTGCCTGCGGCGATCCCCGGCGCGGTCAGTAAAGCAAAGATAACGAGTAGAGCGATACTGGAGATACGATTGAAAACCTTCATAGACATGATACCTACACAATTGTCCCCGGCTCGGACTGCATTGCCGGAAAACAGAAAACCTGAATAAAAAACAGGGAGCGAAGCTCCCTGTTTTCACTGTCAAGCCGACCGGAACCGGTCGGCTTGTTGCGGCGCATCAATCTTCGGGAATCTTGCCGCCGAGATCCGGTGCACTGGCGTGCATCCAGGAAACGGCTGACTCGTAATCCTCAAGGATGGGCCGGCCTTTCCAGACATGCTCTTCATCATCTGCGATGAAGGGCACACCATTCTCGTTCACCTCGTGACAGGCAGCACAGCGGAAGGGACCGTGGGAACCGTCCGGGTTGTACTGAGGCGCCTGCTTATAGGTAACCGTATCTGCCGTGTTCTTGACTGGATACAGACCGTGAATGGACTGGTGACAGGCCTGACAGGCCATACCGGCATGACCTTTGGAGTAACGCATCAGGCTGTACTTTCCAGGCTGGTTGATGGGGAATGCCACACCGCCCTGACCTTCAACAAAAGGTGCAGCATGACAATCCGCACAGTGCGGAGCACCTGCCGACAGCCAGTAGTCAGCACCATGTGTTGCTGCAGTATAGGGAACTGCCGTCGCGCCTGTCGCCCCCTTGGGCAGCTTCAGGCTTGCGATATCCACCGCAGGATTGGCAGACAGCGGTACGACACTGAAGTCTCCATCGACATCCTTGCTGCCCATGGGACCGTTACCCTTGAGTGCGATGACTGCGATGTCGGGAACCATGCGTTTCTTGGACCAGGTAAGCATAATGCCGGACGCATCGGTATCTTCACCCTTGGCATTCAGTACCACCTTGGGATCCATATATCTGCTGATGAGTTCGGATTTGCTGACACCGATAGCCTTGGCAATTTCATCCAGTGACTTGTTACGGATGGTGTCACCGGTCTGGGCGAAGGCATTTTTCAGGTTATCGCGCTGATACAGCTCACGAGACAGCTGGTTGTGGCAGTTGGTGCACCACAATCCCTTGCCGCCCTTGCCGTTGCCAATACCGGAAACGTTGGTTTGCAGCCACTCGCCGATCGCATTCAGGTGCTCATCGGTTTCCACGCCGTCCTTGTCCTTGTCAGGATTGGAATGCACGTCACGTCCGACATAACAGCCTCCGGAAGCGTCGCGGTTATCCGCATCCGCATAGGCATTCTTGCCATCAGGCGTAATGGGGTAACCTTCCATACCGCCGTCGAAGCGGTGAGCAGGATGACAGCCCTGGCAGGCCCCTGAACGGCCATGAGAGTCAGGCAGAGGCACTTTGCGCTGATGCACACGGTGTATCGCCTGAGTCAGCGGCGGAATGGTTTTTTCTTCGCCCTTCTTGTTCTTGTAGGTTCCCGCTCCGAGAACACCGATGACATTGTCGCCATGACACTTCTGGCAAAGCACCGGATCACGACCCAGGCGGTTCATGGTGGAACGGCTGTTGGGATCATAGTTCTTCATGAACTCGGTGCCGTTGTGATCATCGTGCATTTCCAAAATGGAAACGGAAGTCGCTTTCAGATCGGCAATCCAGTCGGAAGCTCCCAAGCCTTTCCAGAAGGCCCGCTCCTGCTTGTACAGATGGTACTTCTTGCCATTTGCAGTATCGTTGGCATGACAGTTGGAGCAGTTGGGGATATCGATGGGATTCGTACCCACGAAAGTAATGGGCTTGCCACTGTGGCTGTCCAGCACCGGCTTGCCGGTGTCGGCGTCCATCAGGCTTACCCAGTTTTCCTGGAAAGGCTGGATGTCGCTTTCAACGAGCGTCAGCAGATCTTTCGCCGCTGTGCGATCGGTGAAGGGCGTCAAAGGCAGACCCAACGCATCCCAGATACCGGGGTTGGTCAGCACGATAGGCACGTTTTCCAGCACGGGTGACTTGGTGTATACGATGGTGCCTTTCTCACCCGTGTAGTGCAGGTGGCCACCACTGATGGGGCTGGGCACTGCTGCACCGGCCGGTCCATTGTCCCGAGGCACAGGAATCTGCAGACCGACAAACTTCTTGTCCTTGTCGGCGCTGCCGCCCGTGGGATTGGTCCCTTTCAGGTCCTTGTACACATAAAGATGGGTAAAATAGGCATTGGCAACGCTTTCATCTTTGTCATACTTGCCATTGCCATTCACATCGTAAGGCACATCCCAGTACTTGAGTTTGTTGCCTTCCGAATAGGTATTGTCGACAAAGCCGTATGCAAGTTTGAAACGCTTCTTACCGTCCGTAACGACAGATGCATCTTCTTCATCGGCTTCCAGCAATTCAGGATATTTTTTCTTGCCGGTCGCTGTTTTGATGATCTGTGACTGCACCGAATTATACGGCGGCAGCACACAACAGTAGGTGAAGTCAAAGCCGGTACAGTGCATGCCCAGCTCGTAATTGATGGTGATATTGTAATCGTTCTTGGGTTTGCTGGTATCTGCTGCAACTTCAGGACCGCCATACATTTTGGCACCGCCGGGTGCGGCTGCAGCATGTTTTGCTTCTTTTTTGGCAGGCTCCTGCTCGGCCACTTCTTCTTGAGTGGTACAAGCTCCGACTGCCAGTGCAGCCAGAACGGCTGCAGACAAGGCTTTTTTCATAATTAACCCCCTAGAAACCGGTATGCCACACGCCAGCAGTGTTGCTGGAATGCGGCCCCGGCGTTTTTATCGAATTTTAGCGGCACCCTCCCTGGCATCGCCCCCCTACAAATTCGTCCCTCCTTTGGTACTGCTTCAGGTAACTTCTGAGACGTGCCAAAATATTAACATCAAGGGGGAAATGTAATCAACAAAACTTGCTTGAAAAACAATATGTTAGCATATTACCAGATTATGCTTTATTAATATAAGATCGCAATAATGGAGATACCTGACACAATTATGACGTGGGTCAAGGACAAGCACAGTGTCGAACATCTAGATTAGTTTAGGTTTTTACGCGGTAAATTTGCAGGGTTGCGCTTCATCGGAGCCGGCCTGGAAATTACCGGCATTTGCCACAGGACGGGTGCTTTTTACAATCTTTAACAGAAGCAGGGACGCCCGGGACAGCTCTTCATTCAGATAGGGATCTGCAGACGGCAGACTCCCGGATCGCAGGGCTTCCCGAGGTTTGAATTGAACCAGCAACCCACAACTCAGGGGATACTTTTCATGAGCAAAAAAGCGCTTCAACGTTCATACATCCGCCCTTTGATGCAGGGTGCCATCGGCCTCCTGTCCGGGTTCTCTCTTTTCAGTTATTCATTGCCCTTGCTGGCGGAAGGTCATCTGGCCGAATTCGAAGAGGCCATCAAGCTCAAGCCCAATGTGGAAAACGGCAAGAGACTCTATAAAACGATTTGCATCACCTGTCATGGTCCGGAAGGCTGGGGCGTTGCAGGCAGCGGTTATCCTCAAATTGCCGGTCAGCTGAAAAACGTGGTAATCAAGCAGCTCGCTGATTTCCGCGCAGGCAACAGGGACAACCCCATCATGCGCGCCTTTTCCTCCCGCCGTTCTCTCGGTGGCCCTCAGGAAATAGCAGACGTCGCTGCCTATGTCTCCAGCATGCCCATGACACCACACAATGAACAGGGCTTTTCCCTGCATCTGGAAGAAGGAAAAGTTATCTACGATAAGATGTGCGCCGAATGTCACGGTGATGAAGGAGAAGGCGACATAGAAAAACATGTACCCCGCATACAGGGACAGCACTACAGCTACCTGTCACGCCAGTTCAACTGGATCCGCAATGGCCGCCGCCGCAATGGCGACGAGAAAATGATCAAGCAGATCAGGAACTTTACTCCACCCGAACAGGTGGCCGTTCTCTCCTATGTGGCCAGCCTGAAACCCGAGAATGTCGCACCCCCTGGATGGCGCAACCGGGATTTCGACAACTTCGACCGCAGCTGGCGGCCAATGAAAATTCGCTAGCCCGGAAATTGCACCAGGATGTGGAATTTTCCCCGAGAGATTCTTGTTCAGGTTGTTCTAACAGCCGAAAGGCATTGTTGTTCAATGGCTTGAGGCTGTTTGGGCAAGCCGGACAAGAAGATCCAGGGAAAAACCGCAGAGCGAGGCTTAGCAACACTTTGTGTTTTGCTAATATGCGCATAACCCATTGTATTGAATTATCGAAGAAACCCAGCGGCCTGGTGCAATTTTCGGGCTAGACGCCCTTTTGATGACAACAGCAAAAAGCCCCGCCGAAACGGGGCTTTTTGCTGTTTGGGCAATACCTGCTACTTGGCAGCATCCAGGATATCCAGGCACTTGTGGTCGCGGAACCCCCGGGCGATGTCTTTCACCGTCTTGCCTTCCTTGTTCTTGATCGAAATATCCGCGCCCCTGGCCAGCAGTACTTTCACCACCTCCGGCTCACGGACATCCACCGCTTCCAGCAGCGCCGTGGTGCCGTCCTTATCCTGTGCATTGATATCCGCCCCCTGTTGCAGCAAATAGGCAACCGCCTCGGCATTGCCGCTGCCGGCGGCCCAGATCAGCACCGTCGCACCATCCTTGGAACGCGCATTCACATCGGCACCCGCCGCGACCAGGTCTTTGACCATTTCGGCGCCCTTGTTGGCTTCCACGGCATACATCAGCGCTGTCTTGCCCTTGTTGTCTGCGAGGTTCACCTTGGCGTTGTGCTTGAGCAGCAGCTTGACGACATCGCCATGCCCGTTGGCCGCCGCAAGCATCAGAGGAGTGCGCCCTTCCTTGTCACGGTCATTGGGATCGGCACCGCGAAACAGCAACTGTTCCACCATATCGGTTACGCCATAACGTGCAGTCAGCAGCAATGCCGTTGCTCCCGCACGGGTACGCGCATTCAGATCCGCGCCCCGCTCTATCAGCAGCGCAGTCACCTCCGGGGAATCATTTTCAGCCGCCAGGGTAAGAGCAGTGCAGCTGGCTACTGTCTTGCGGTTCACATCGGCACCATGGGCCAGCAGCACCGAGGCGGCCGCCAGGTTCCCGTTTTCAGCGGCCATCATCAACGCCGTCTTGCCGTACTTGTTGGCGCTGTTCACATCGGCGCCCTTGGCCAGCAGTTTTTCTATCGCTTCCACGTCATCGACGATGGCCGACAACCGCAACTCTTTGTTCAATTCGGCATCACCGGCCAGCGTATGGAACGATACCAGCAACAGCAAACCACCCAGAAGCATTCGGAAATTCATCAGCAACCTCTTTCTCTGTTTCATCATCCGTCCGTCCGTTCAGGGCGATCAACCCTCTGCAGACGCCTCCTCTTCTTCCGGTTCATCCGGCT
>DRLF01000216.1 GCA_011051425.1 Thiolapillus brandeum
CGCTTCAACCATCTCTTTGGCCGCGAGGCGGATTTCGAGGAAAAGGCCGGGGCCGCCATGAAGAAGATGGGCAAGAAAAATGCCCGCCTCTATGCCAGTTACCGTAAAGCCTGGCAGGAACAGGGAGATGACGAGGCCCTGGCCGCAGCCCGGGCGCTCCTCGAATCCCAGCAGAACATCAACCTCAATGACCGCGACCGCCTGTTCGGCTACCTGGAAGGCGGCGGCAAGGTCATCCTGCCCGAGCCTCAGGCGCTACTCACCAAGGCCAGCAAGATGCCCGGCCTGGACGGGCAGAAGATGTCCAAGTCCTATGGCAATACCATTCCCCTGAATGCCAAACCGGAGCAGGTGGAGCAGCAGTTGCGTACCATGCCTACGGATCCTGCCCGGGTGCGGCGTACGGATCCCGGCGATCCGGCCAAGTGTCCCGTGTGGGAGTTCCACCAGGTCTATTCCGATGACAGTGTGAAGAACTGGGTGCAGGAAGGCTGCCGCAGCGCGGGTATAGGTTGCATCGAATGCAAACAGCCCGTCATCGATGCCGTGCTGGCCGAACTCAGGCCCATGCAGGCGCGTGCTGCGGAATATGAAAGTGATCCCGATCTGGTGCGCAATATCATCAACGAAGGTTGCGAGAAAGCCCGTGATGAGGCCCGTGATACCATGGAAGAGGTCCGCCACGTCATGTCTCTGGAATATCGATGAATCCGGCCGATACCGCCATACTGAAAGGGTCTGATGCCGAACCTGTTCCCCGGCAGGAAGAGATGCCCTTTGCCGTGGTGGAAGGCCAGCCCCAGTACCAGCTTCCCAAGGATCTGTACATTCCGCCGGACGCGCTGGAGGTGTTCCTGGATGCCTTCGAGGGACCGCTGGATCTGTTGCTGTATCTGATCAAACGCCAGAATCTGGATATTCTCAACATACCGCTGGCGCGCATTACCGAGCAGTACATGGAGTACATCGACCTGATGAAGGAGCTGCGTCTGGAGCTGGCGGCGGAATACCTGGTCATGGCGGCCATGCTGGCTGAGATAAAGTCGCGCATGCTGCTGCCCCGGCCGGTTTCCGAAGAAGAGGAGGGAGAAGATCCCCGCGCCGAGCTGATCCGGCGCCTGCAGGAATACGAGCGTTTCAAGCAGGCAGCGGAAGATCTGCACGGCATGCCGCAACTGGGGCGGGATGTGTTTCCTGTGCGTGTCGAAGTCCCGGACAAGAACATCCGTCAGGAGCCACCCCGCGTGGAGCTGAAGGAACTGCTGCTGGCGCTGCGCGATGTCCTCACACGGGCCGACATGTTCAGCAATCACCACATCACCCGGGAACCCCTGTCACTGAGAGAGCGCATGACCCGGGTGCTGGAAGCGGTCAGCGCCGAGCGGTTCATCGATTTTCACGAGCTGTTCGACATTACAGAAGGACGTGACGGTGTGGTGGTCACCTTCATGGCCATTCTCGAACTGCTCAAGCAGACCTTGATAGAAATGGTGCAAAGCGAGACCTTTGGTCCCATCCACGTAAAGGCGCATGGAGTGAGCGAGGCATGAATCCCAGCGACAACCTCAAGCAGATCGTCGAAGCTGCGTTATTGGCGTCAGGCAAGGCCATGACGCTGGACAAGATCCTCGAACTGTTCGACGAAATGGAACAGCCGGAGAAAAAGGATCTCCGCGCCGTGCTGCAGGAACTGAGTGAAGACTATGCCGACCGGGGTATCGAGATCAAGGAAGTGGCGTCCGGCTGGCGCATTCAGGTGAGCCGGGAATGTGCGCCCTGGGTGTCCCGGCTGTGGGAGGAAAAGCCTGGCCGGTATTCCCGTGCGCTGATGGAAACCCTGGCGCTGATCGCCTACCGCCAGCCCATCACCCGGGGGGAGATCGAAGACATTCGCGGCGTCAGCGTCAGCACGCATATCATGCGCACCCTGCTGGAGCGCGAATGGGTGCGGGTGGTTGGTCAGCGGGACGTGCCGGGCAAACCTTCGCTGTACGGCACCACCCGGGAGTTTCTGGATTACTTCGGGCTCAAATCCCTGGATGAGCTGCCGACACTGGCGGAGATCAGGGATCTGGACGTGATCAATGAAGAACTGAACCTGCAGGAACCGGATGGCGGTGCTGTGGAGCAGACCACCGACGAACAGAAAGCTTCAGATCAAGAGGAAATGCCGGCACCGGATACTTCGGAAACAACAGGCGAAGAAAACTCCCGTGAAGAACACGCTTTGGAGCCAGAGCCAGAAACAGAAACAGAAACAGAAACAGAACCGGGAACAATGACTGCAGCAGATATGGATACCGATGAAAAACAAACCTGAAATCCAGGGTGAACGCCTGCAGAAGATGCTGGCAAATGTCGGTATGGGGTCGCGCCGGCAGATCGAAGGCTGGATCCGTGAAGGCCGGGTACAGGTCAACGGCAAGCCTGCCAAACTGGGCGATCGCGCCACATTGCAGGATCAGATCACCGTGGATGGCCGCCTGGTGTCCGGCAAGAAACTGGCCGCCAATGAACGTTTCGTCATCCTGTACAACAAACCGGAAGGGGAACTGGTCACCCGCCACGATCCCGAAGGCCGCAAGACGGTGTTCGAAAAGCTCCCCCGCCTTCCCCAGGGACGCTGGATTGCGGTGGGCCGTCTGGATGTGAACAGCGCGGGTCTGCTGTTGTTCACCAATGATGGCGAGCTGGCCAACCGTCTCATGCACCCCAAGCAGCTCATCGAGCGGGAATACGCGGTACGGGTGCATGGCCGCGTCACCGAAGACATGCTCAAACAGCTGGTTCAGGGGGTCGAACTTGATGATGGCCCGGCGAGATTCGAGGAAGTCGTGTTCTCCGGTGGCGAGGGCAGCAATCACTGGTATCACGTCGTGCTCATGGAAGGGCGCAAGCGTGAAGTACGGCGCATGTGGGAAGCGGTAGGCGTGGTGGTCAACCGTCTCAAACGCGTGCGTTTCGGTCCCATCATCCTCAACAGCAAGGTCAAGTCCGGTATGTGGCGTGAACTGGAGAAGGATGAACAGAAAGATCTGCTGCGCATCACCGGCTTGAGAGACAAGCGCCGCTGGGGTACGCTCAAACGTCCCGGGTCCCGCCTGGAAAAGAAATCCCGCCCCTCGCCATGGGCGCGCAAATAGCTGGTCCAGGGCATCCGAAAACCCGGGCGGGAAAACGGACCACTGTTCTCCACAGGAGAGAGGATGAAGAACATGCGTATCTCAATGGCTGTCATTTTGTTGCTTTTCAGCCAGCTTTTGGCCGCTGCGACGGAAGGCGAATTGAGCACAGGCCTGGTCAATCCCGGCTACCATGAAAAACCGGCCTGGTTCAAAGAGTCCTTTCTCGACCTGAGAGAGGACGTAAAGGAAGCTGCCGCCGGCAACAAGCGGGTGATGCTGTATTTCTACCAGGATGGTTGTCCCTACTGCGCCAGGCTGCTCAAGGACAATTTCGGCAATCCCCAAATCGCGGAAAAGACCCGCAGTCACTTCGATGTGATTGCCATCAACCTGTGGGGAGACCGGGAGGTAACCGACCTTCAGGGTAAGGTCACCACGGAAAAGCGCTTCGCCGAGTCCCTGAAGGTCCAATATACGCCGACGCTGCTGTTTCTCGACGAGCAGGGTAAAGTGGTGGCACGCCTCAACGGTTACTATGAGCCTGACAAGTTCAGCATCGTGCTGGACTATGTCGCGGGCAAACATGAATCGGAAATGAAGCTTTCCGCCTACTACCGCCAGCGGCTTGCAGGAAAGGCACGGGGCAGGCTGAATAGCGAACCCTTTTTTCTGCCACATCCTCTGAAGCTCGCGGACAATCGCCGGCAATCCTGGCGTCCTTTGCTGGTGCTGTTCGAGCAGCCGGACTGCAAACCCTGTGATCAGTTGCATGGAGACAGCTTCAGGCGTGAATCTCTGCTGCTTGCGCTGAGTGCTTTCGATATTGCGCAGGTGGACATGAATTCCCGGGAGAAACTGCAGACCCCTGATGGACACCTGCTGCCGGCGCAGGATTGGGCGGAGGCCCTGGGCCTGCAATACGCGCCCAGCATGGTGTACTTTGATGCAGAAGGCAGGGAAGTGTTTCGCAGCGAGGCCTGGCTGAAAACTTTTCATCTGCACGCGGTGCTGGACTATGTGGCAACCGGGGCCTACCTGCATCAGACCAACTTCCAGCGTTTCGTTCAGCACCGGGCGGATATCCTGCGGGAGAAAGGCTTCGAAGTGGACCTGATGCGATAGAATGGTCGGAGGACAGGCGTTTTTTCAGGGAGAATGATGGGCAATTCATTACATTTCGACAGGTTCGGTAGAAGCTTCGGCCTTGGTCTGCTCCTGCTGTGTCAGCCGTTCTTCGTGGAACAGGCATTGGCGGATGAGCAGATGCCTGCTGCTGCAGCGGAAGCTCCGGCAGACAATAAGGCTGCTCCGGCAAAGGCCACAGACAAAGAAGAAGCGGATAAAACGGATGTGGAGGCGGTGCCCGGCAAGGTGCAGCTGGAAGTGGATATACAGGGCCTCGAAGGGGATATGCTGAAAAATGCCCAAGCGTATCTGGGGCTGCTGCAGAAAAAGGATGACCCGCATCTTACTGAACTCTGGGTAAAGCACCTGCACCACAAGGCCGTCGAAGAGATTCGGAAATCCCTGCAGCCATTCGGTTACTACAATGTTCAGGTCGAAGCATCCCTGGAAAAGCAGGCTGACGGCAAGTGGGTGGCCCGTTACATGGTGGACCCCGGTCCCCGGGTGAAGATCAGCAAGGTGGATCTGCAGTGGTCCGGTGAGGGTGCGGAAGAACCCGCGCTGCAGGCAGCCGCAAAAGCTTTTCCCGTGAAGGCGGGAGACTTCCTGGACGACGAGGTGTACGACAAGGCAAAGGGGAGCCTGCTCGAGCTGGCAAACAGCCTGGGCTATCCGGATGCCGAGGCCAAAGTTGCCCGCGTATTGGTCGATCCGGTAAAGAACAGCGCCGCCATCACCCTGCATCTCGACACGGGGCACAAGTACTACATCAGTGATATCCGCCTGCATCAGGACTTCCTTGATCCCGGTTTCGTGCAGCGCTATCTGGTGGACGTGAAACCCGGCGATACCTATTCCCAGGCCAACCTGCAGGAGATACAGAAGGACCTCGTCAAGGCCGGCTATTTCTCGCTGGTGGATATACACCCGCGTTTCAACCAGGCCAGTGAGTACAGGGTGCCTGTAGATGTGAATCTCGAACCGGCCAAGCGCCAGATGTATTCCTTCGGCGTGGGTTATGACACGGATATCGGGTTGAACCTTTCTGCCAACTGGGCACACCGGCGTATCAACAAGTATGGGCACAAGGCCGATGCGCGTCTCAAGCTGTCCATCGTGCAACTTCTGTTACAGGGCAATTACTGGATTCCCATTCGTGATCCCCGTACCACCAAGCTGGGCTTTTCTGTGCGGCTGGAGAGCGAAATCCTGGACGACTCGGAACGGGATACACTCGATCTCGAG
>DRLF01000217.1 GCA_011051425.1 Thiolapillus brandeum
AATAGGCGCCCGTACCCACCCGTCCCATACCGGCAATCAGTATTTCCGCACCACCCAGGTCCGGGGGTACATCCACCGGCAGGCGGGTTTTTGACTGAAAACGGTACAAGCGGGACTCCAGCTTCACATAAAATCCGTGCGCATAGGAATTGATGACGGCAGCAATCACAAAACTGAAAGTCAGTGCCAGCGCGATGATAACCAGCCATTCCTGCTGCAGCCATCCTGTCCCGACGGCCATCGCACTGACGATCAGTCCGAATTCACTGTAGCTCGACAGTTCCATACTGCTCAGAAAAGAGGTTCTGGCCCGCAGCCGGAAACGCGTGAGAACAAAAAACCACAGCAGGGACTTCAGCGGCAGTATCAGCACGGTCAGAAGCACCGCAATCAGGACATCATCCGCTTCGGGAAAGGTCGCAATACCAATCTGCAGAAAAAATCCCACCAGGAAGAGATCCTTGAAGCGCAGCAGTGAGCGTGCCAGCTCATTGGTCTTGGGCTGACCACCCAGCAGTGCACCGAAAACCAGGGCACCGAGGCCGTCTTTCATGCCCGTCAGGGTAAACAGCTCCCCCCCGCCGATGGCCATGACCAGGCCAAACAGCACCAGCAGCTCACCATGGCCGGCATGTTCCAGGATCTTGTTGAGCACGGGCCGCAGCAACGGCAGCAGCAGCAGAGCCAAGGCCCAGAGGCCGGGCATCTTTCCCGTCGCCGCAGCCAGAAAGATCACGGCAATGATGTCCTGTATGACCAGAATACCGATGCTGACCTGTCCATGGCGGGTTTTCATCTCTCCCCGGTCTTCCAGGATCTTCACCGCAAACACCGTGCTGCTGAAGCTAAGAGCGAAGGCAATCACCGCCGCCGATTTCCAGTCCAGCCCGCCGAACCAGGCCAGGCCCACTACACCGCCGAGGATGATGAAGCCGCTCACGAAGAGCACAGTGAGCGTCATATGGACGCAGGCCGAACCCCACACTTCCGGCACCAGCAGGCTGCGCAGGCGCAGTTTCAGACCGATGGTGAACAGCAGCAGCAACACACCCAGGTCAGCCATTTCCTGCAGGACTTCACCACCTTGCACACCCAGGGCATGCAGCGCAAAACCGGCCAGGAGAAAGCCCACCAGTGGTGGCAAATACACCTGTCTGGCAAGCAATCCCAGTATGAGCGCGATCAACAACCAGAGTGGATCCAAAACAGCATTCCTGTAGTCAAAGCCAGACAACATAGTGCCATCGGGAAAAATCCACAAGCCTTTGACCGCGATCAAGACACGCGCCATGGACTGGTAGCATAATATAAATGTAGTAGAAACATTAACTTGAATTGGAGGAAAGTAAGATGAAATCAACCAAAAACATTTTACTGGCTGCAGTTCTTGCTGGTGGTACGCTCATGGCTGGCTCTGCCAATGCGTGGTTTGGTGGATGGGCGCCATGGAACTGGTTCGATGATGACGACTGGTATGACTACCCGCCACCCTGGTACTACGGCGGTTATCCAGGATATGGCTATCCTGCTTATGGCTATGGCGTACCTTATGGGTATGGTGCCCCCTATGGTTACGCGCCTTATGGTTATGGCGGTGGTTATCCTTATAGTGGCGGCTACGGTTATCCTTATGGACCGACCCAGGCTCCACAGAACACACAGCCCGCACCGAGCACAAATACACCCAGCAGATAGTCCTGCTGTTGCAAAAACCTGAACCGGCATACCTCCAAGCGGGGTATGCCGGCACACGTCTCGGTTTAGACGTACATCCCCCCTGCCCCCACCCGGGAAATTGCACATTGTGGCACTTCCGTTCTCCCTGTAACCCATAAGAACAATGCGCCTCGACAGGGCGCACGCTTCGGGTAATAATCGGATGAAGGAGGAGTAACACTATGCACAAGCCATTCAACCGCCGTCGTTTCATGCAATGGCTGCTCGCCACTAGCAGCGTTTCCCTGTTGGGCCCGGTCAGCGCCCACCATACCGAAACCCATTTCGAAGAAGATTCCACCCACCATATCGTTTATCAGCTGAACAAGGCCGATCCCAAGTACATATCCCATATCCTGTTTTCTGCGGGCGAACTGCTGCGCAAGTATGGCGACGACATTGAAATCATCATCGCCGTCTATGCCGAAGGCATCCACCTGCTGGGTAAGCGGCCCAAGCGCCCCATCCCTTTGGAACTGCAGCAGAAGGCCTCTTCTCTCGCCGCTTACGGCGTCGCCTTCCATGCCTGCGGCAACACCCTGAAGTCTGTACACTGGACCAAGAAAGACCTGCTGGACTTCGCCAAGGAAGTACCCATCGGCGTGGAAGACATCATGCTGCTGCAGGAAAAAGGCTTCTCCTATATTTCCTGGTGATTGATGCGGTTCGTGCCTCACCGCATCCTACCGCGCTCACCCCGCCCAGGCGTAGGATGCGGTAACACAGAAACCGCACCGTCCCGGCGTTCAATGAAAATCCCGTGAATGCACCTGCAACTCCTCAAAGTGATCGATGCGGTTCGTGCCTCACCGCATCCTACCGCACTCACCCACCCTGCCCAGGCGCAGGGTGCGGTGACGCAGGAACCGCACCATCCCGACGTTCAATGAAAATCCCGTGAATGCACCTGTAACTCCCCCAGCAGGTGGCTGTAATCGTACAGGCGGCGCACGATCAGGTGCTGCACCCCGTCGGCGCGCTGGATTTCCGCCCACACGCCCAGCAGCCTTGCACTCAAAAGGATTCTGCGCTGCCGCTCTGCCAGGTGACGCCAGATGATCAGATTGAGCACCCCGGTTTCATCCTCCAGGGTGATGAACACCGCATTGCCCTTGCCGGGCCGCTGGCGCATGAGCACCAGCCCGGCGGCGCGCACCATCAGCCCGGCCTTGCGCCGTTTCACTTCCTCCGCCGGCACAAAGCGCAGTTCGCCCAGCGTTTCCCGCAGCAAAGAAAGGGGGTGCTGGCGCAGGCTGAGGCCCAGGTGGGCATAGTCCGCCAGCACTTCTTCTGCCACACCGGGATGCGGCAGTCCCGGCTGCACTTCCCGAGGCTGCGCCTGCTTCAACAGCGGCAAAGGTGATTCCACCGCTGCCACCGACCAGTTGGCCAGGTGCCGGTTCTGTTCCAGGGAATGCAGGGCATCCGCCGCCGCCAGGGCCTTCAGGTCACCACGCTTCAGGCCGGCTCTGGCTGCCAGTTGCTGTACGTTTTCGAATGAACCCGTCTGCCGGGCCAGCACCAGGCGCCGGGCAGCCTGCTCGGACAGGCCTTTCACCAGGCGCAGCCCCAGACGCAGGTCTTTCCTTTCCAAAGTACAGTCCCAGTCACTGGCATTGACCTCCGCCGGCAGCACCCCGACACCGTGTTCCCGGGCATCGCGCACCAGCTGCGCCGGGGCATAGAAGCCCATGGGCTGGCTGTTGAGCAGCGCCATGACGAACACCGCCGGGTGATGGCACTTGATCCAGGCAGACACGTACACCAGCAGGGCAAAGCTGGCGGCATGGGACTCGGGAAAACCGTAATCACCGAAACCCTGGATCTGGCGGAAGATTCGCCGGGCATATTCCTCGGCATAACCCCGCTCGCGCATGCCGGCCATGAGCTTGCGCTCCCACACGTCCATGCCGCCCCGGCGCTTCCAGGCTGCCATGGAACGGCGGATCTGGTCCGCCTCCCCCGGCGTGAAGCCCGCCGCCACCATGGTGAGCCTGATCACCTGTTCCTGGAAGATGGGCACACCCAGGGTGCGTTCCAGCACGGCTTTCACGTCATCCGAAGGATAGTCCACCGGCTCCAGGCCCTGGCGGCGGCGCAGATAGGGATGCACCATGTCACCCTGTATGGGACCGGGGCGCATGATGGCCACTTCCACCACCAGGTCGTAGAAATGTTTCGGCCGCAGGCGCGGCAGCATGGACATCTGGGCACGGGATTCGACCTGGAACACCCCCACCGTATCGGCCTGGCACAACATGGCATACACCCGGGGATCTTCCGCGGGAATATCCTGCAGGCGCAGGTTCAGCTCCGCCAGCGCCCGGCGAATGGCGCTGAGCATGCCCAGGGCCAGCACATCCACCTTGAGCAGCCCCAGGGCTTCCAGGTCGTCCTTGTCCCACTGGATGATGGTGCGCTCGGGCATGGCGGCATTCTCCACCGGCACCAGCTCCTCCAGCCCGCCCCGGCTGATGACGAACCCACCCACATGCTGGGAGAGATGCCGCGGGAATCCCAGCAGCCCGTTGCTCAGCCACAACAGCCGGCGAATGCGCGGGTTGTCCGGATCGAAACCCGCCTCTTTCAGCCACTCACCCTGCACTTCCCCCCGGCTGCGCCAGCCGGAGGCCGCCTGCACCAGCTGTTCGATCTGCTGCAGGGACAGGCCCAGGGCCTTGCCCGTGTCCCGCAGGGCGCTCCTGGGGCGATAGGTGATCACCGTGGCCGCCAGGGCAGCGCGGTCGCGGCCGTATTTGCGGTAGATGTACTGGATGACCTCTTCACGGCGCTCGTGCTCGAAGTCCACGTCGATGTCCGGCGGCTCGCCCCGCTCCCGGGAGATGAAGCGCTCGAACAGCAAATTCATGCGCGCCGGGTCCACCTCGGTGATGCCCAGGCAGTAGCACACGGCGGAATTGGCGGCCGAGCCCCGGCCCTGGCAGAGAATATGCTGCCTGCGGGCAAAGGCCACGATATCCCAGACGGTAAGAAAGTAGGCAGCATAGTCCAGCTCGTCTATCAGCCGCAGCTCATGTTCGATCTGCGCCTGCACCCTGTCCGGACAGCCTTCGGGCCAGCGCGCCTTTTTGCCCTTTTCCACCAGCTGCCGCAGGTAGTCCTGGGGCTGTACACCCGCCGGCGTGACATCATCGGGATAGTCGTAGCGCAACTCGTCCAGGGAGAAACGGCAGCGCCGGGCGATGTCCACGCTCTGCTGCAACAGCGATGGCGGGTAGAGTGACTGGAGATCTTCCAGGGCGCGCAAATGCCGTTCCCCGTTGAACAGGGCCCGGCTGCCCAGTTGCGCCAGGGTGCAGTGATGGCGAATGGCGGACAACAGGTCCCGCAGGGGACGCCGCGCCGGTACATGCATGCAGACATTACCCGTGGCCACCAGCGGCAGGCCGTGTTTTTCTGCCGCTGCCTGCCATTGCTGTAGGTACTGCTCATCCCCGCCTTCCCGCAGCAG
>DRLF01000218.1 GCA_011051425.1 Thiolapillus brandeum
GCGAGGCGTCCGATGGACTCCATCTTTTCCGCCTGCATGAGCTTTGCCTGGGCGGCATTGAGTTCCCGCGTACGGGCTTCGACCCTGCGACTGAGACTCCGGTTCCAGGTGATGACGCCGGCGAAGAGCAGGATGATCACGCTCAGTACGGTGAACAGGCCTATGAGGAAATCCCTGTCCAGCCAGAAAGCAGGTTGCCGGATGCTGATCCACTTGCTGCGGATCGCTTCGCGCTCACGGGGGGTAATGCTGGCCAGCGTCTTGTCCAGGATGGCCTGCAGTTCCGGCCAGTCGCTGCGTACGCCCATGGTGATATCCAGCGAGCCGAGCCTCTTGCGGGGATCCCGGATGACATGGAGGTTGCTGATGCCGGTCTGTTTGATGATGGCGGTGGCGGAAGCCAGGTCGGTAACCATGGCGTGGACGGCACCCATGGCAGCCAGTTCCATGCCGAATTTGGCGCTGTCGACATGCTGGATCTGGATATCGATCTGCCTGTCCGACAGCAGGTCGTCCCAGTAGGTATCGCTGACCACGGCGATGCGCTTGCCCAGCAGGTCGTCGATGCTGTCGTATCCCTGGATGGATACCACGATGCCGGGTATGCGGTCATAGGGCTGCGTGAAAATCAGGTAGGATTTTCGCTGCCGGGTCTGGGCCAGCGCGGGCAGCAGGTCGATTTTCCTTTCCTTGGCCAGTCGGATGACCTGGGACCAGTTGCGGGTGGGCACCACCTGGAAGTGAACGCCCAGCTTTTTTTCGATCAGCGCGATATAGTCTGCGGCGATACCCTGGTAATGCCCGTTCCCGTCCAGCCATTCGAAGGGAGGGTAATCGGGGTCCGGACCAATGCGAATGACGGGGTGTTCCTTCAGCCACTGCCCCTCGGACTGGGTCAGGTGGACGTCATGGGCCGAAGCGGAGGTAGTTGTCAGTACGCCGAGACAGAGGAGCAGGAGAAGAAAGCAGGGCCTGACCAGAAAATTCCGTTGCCAGGCGGCCATGGGTCAGGCGCGGTCCAGCCACTGGTTGAGCTTGCGGTGGGCTTCGGCGACACCGGTTTTTTTCAGGGAGGAGAACAGCTGCACAGAGAACTCGCCGTCCATTTCTTTCAGTGCCGACTTCACCTTGTGAAAGCTGGCGGAAGCCGGCCCTTTTTTCAGCTTGTCCGCTTTGGTCAGCAACACGTGCACGGGAAGTCCGATATGCGCGGCCCATTCCAGCATCTGCACATCGAAATCCTTGAGGGGGTGACGGCTGTCCATCATCAGCACCAGGCCTTTGAGACACTGGCGTTTTTCCAGGTAAATGGCCAGATTGCCCTGCCAGTCTTTTTTTATGCTCACGGAAACCTTGGCGTATCCATAGCCGGGCAGATCCACCAGGCGGCGTTCTTCGTCCAGCTCGAAGAAGTTTATGAGCTGGGTGCGCCCGGGGGTCTTGCTCGTCTTGGCCAGGCCGCGGTGGTCGCAGATGACGTTGATGGCCGAGGACTTGCCTGCATTGGAGCGACCGGCAAAGGCGACTTCAAAACCCTCATCGGGTGGACACTGGCTGAATTTCGCGGCGCTGGTGAGGAAGCTTGCCTGGCGGTAGTAGTTGTCAGTCTGCATGGCCGCGCTTCCAGTGCCCGGATTTTCCACCTGCCTTTTCCTCCAGCTGCACCTCGCCGATGACCATGCCCCGGTCCACGGCCTTGCACATGTCGTAGATGGTGAGCAGGGCCACCTGGGTGGCGCACAGGGCTTCCATCTCCACGCCGGTCTGGCCCCGGGTTTCCACCCGGGCGCGGCAGTGAATGCGGTTGTGGTCCCCATCGATGTCGAAGTCGATGGCGATACGGGTGAGTGCCAGCGGGTGGCACAGGGGAACGAGATCTGGTGTCTTCTTGGCGGCCATGATGCCGGCTACCCGGGCGATACCCAGGACGTCGCCCTTCTTGTGGCCGCCCTGGACGATCAGCCTGAGGGTGTCCGGCTCCATGGATATGTGGCCGCTGGTGACCGCGATACGGTGAGTGTAGTCCTTGGCGCCCACATCCACCATGTGGGCCTGTCCCTGTTCGTCAAAGTGGGTGAGTTTGCTCATGCTTCTCTGGCCTGGTCGAATTCGATGGATTTGGAGACTTCATGGACCTCGAAGGTCATGGCGTCGAGATCGCCGAGTACCCAGGTGGCCACGGGCTTGCCCACGCCACCCACGGTGCCTGGGTTGATGAGGGCTGTCTTCTCGCCGTGAACATTGGGCAGCCACTCGATGTCCACCTTGTGACTGTGGCCGCAGCAGACCAGGTCCCAGTCGCCGGTGGCGGCCATGGCCCGGGCGTAGTGGGGGTAGTGCACCAGAAAGATGCGCCGC
The DNA here is from genome assembly GCA_011051425.1 of Thiolapillus brandeum. Taxonomy (GTDB): domain Bacteria; phylum Pseudomonadota; class Gammaproteobacteria; order Chromatiales; family Chromatiaceae; genus Thiolapillus; species Thiolapillus brandeum_A. The sequence continues at coordinate 2,359 of DRLF01000218.1, forward strand.
CCGCCCAGTTCGATGCCCGCGTCCATGCCATGGTAGCGCAGCACCCCGCCGGGTTTGTGGCTGAGGCGGGTAAGGGCATAGAGGTCGCCGGTGTTGTTGCCGTGAATGACATGTACCGGCAGGCCAAACTGCTCCAGGCAGCCCAGGGTGCTGGGCGCCACCACGTCACCGCAGTGAACCACGGCTTCCGCGCCCAGGGCTTTGGCGTCTTTCACCGCGGCTTCCAGCAGGGGAATGTGGTCATGGCTGTCGGACAGAATGCAGATTTTCATGGTGTTCTCTCTCCCCGGCCCTCTCCCGAAAGAGAGAGGCAACGGGTTAGAAATGGGGTTTTTCCGGTGCCTTTTCGTACATGGCGACGGAACTGGTGATCTCCTTGCGCGCCGCTTCCGCGTTTTCCCAACCCTGCACGCGCACCCATTTGCCTTCGTCCAGGTCCTTGTAGTGCTCGAAGAAATGGGCCATGCGTTCCATGAGTTCCCTGGGCATGTCGTCCACGTCCTTGACATGGGACCAGCGGTCGGTGATGTCGTCGGTGGGCACGGCCACTACCTTGGCATCGTCCCCGGATTCGTCGGTCATGATGAGCACAGCCACGGGGCGGCAGCGGATCACGGACCCGGGTATCAGGGGGAAGGCCGTGGGTACCAGCACGTCGCAGGGGTCGCCGTCGTCGGACAGGGTATGGGGGATGTAGCCGTAGTTCACGGGATAGCGCATGGCAGTGCGCAGGATGCGGTCCACGAACATAGCGCCGGATTCCTTGTCCACCTCATACTTCACAGGCTCGGCATTGGCGGGGATCTCGATGATGACGTTGATTTCGTCAGGGACATTGTTGCCCCGGGTTACGCGGTCAAGATTCATTGGGTCTCACTCCTTGGCTGTATCTTGCGGTTATTTTGGGTGCTTTCCTCACAGAAAGCAAAAAGCCGGCCCGCAGGCCGGCTCAACGCAGGTGTGGAGCCGTTCAGAGCTCTTCTGCGTGCTTAGACAAATAGTTGGCGACACCGTCCGGGGTGTCTTTCATGCCTTCGTCGCCTTCCTTCCAGCCGGCCGGGCAGACTTCGCCGTGGGTCTCGTGGAACTGCAGGGCGTCGATCATGCGGATCATCTCGTCGATGTTGCGGCCCAGAGGAAGATCATTGACCACCTGGTGACGCACCACGCCTTCCTTGTCGATGAGGAAGGAACCGCGGAAGGCAACCGCGCCATCGGGGGTTTCCACATCATAGGCCTTGCAGATGCCATGGGTCATGTCGGCAATCAGGGGATAGCGCACAGGGCCGATGCCGCCTTCGTTGACCGGGGTGTTGCGCCAGGCGTTGTGGGTGAAATGCGAATCGATGGATACGCCGATGACTTCCGCATTGCGCTTGGTGAACTCGTCCAGGCGGTGATCGAAGGCGATCAGCTCGGACGGGCAGACAAAGGTAAAGTCCAGGGGATAGAAGAAGATCACCGCGTATTTGTCCTTGGTGTGAGTCTTCAGATTGAAATCATCAACGATGCTGCCATCGCCAAGCACCGCCGGTGCGGTAAAGTCGGGAGCCTCGCGGCCTACCAGTACAGACATGTTTTTCTCCTAAAGATTATTGCAGGTTTGTTGTTTTATCTGAGGCCGGAAAAGTCGCTTCCCGGCTTCAGGTCGAATCGTTGTTCCAGCTCCAGTTCCCGGATGAGCTGATCCACTGCGCCCTGGCCGTGCAGTTTCTGCACCTCGGCCAGTATCATGCGCACCGAATTGCGGTTGTAGCCGCTGCGGAACTGCAACTGCTCAAGGATTAGCTCACGGGCTCTGTCCAGTGTCATGGCGCAATGCCCGCCGCGGAGGGCGGGCGGAGCGGATCAGACTTCGAAGTCGGCCAGCTTGCGGGGAACCGCGATGCCTTTCATGGTGACGTAACGGGGCATGCCATTGTCATCGTATTCGGGATAGGCCTCGCCCTGGATGAGCGGGTACAGGTATTCCTTGCAGCCTTCGGTGATACCGAAACCGTCTTCGGTGATGAATTCCATGGGCATCATCTTTTCCACGTTGGCCACTTCGGACAGGGGCGCCATGCCGATTTCCCACTGGTAGGGGCTGCTGGATTTGCGGTCGACTGTAGGCATGATGGAATTGTGACCTTCCAGCGCCATGTTCACGGCAGCTTCACCCAGGGCATACGCCTGCTCCACGTCGGATTTTGAAGCCAGGTGACGGGCGGCGCGCTGCAGATAGTCGGCAACAGCCCAGTGGAACTTGTAACCCAGGGCTTCCTTGATCATGTTGGCGACCACGGGAGCGGCGCCACCGAGCTGGGCGTGACCGAAATCGTCACGGGTGCCCTGCTCGGCAAGGAAACGGCCGTCAGGCCAGTGGGTGCCTTCGGACACGACCACGGTGACATAGCCGAAAGTTTCGATTTTCTGCTTCACGTTCGCGAGGAATTTCTCCTGGTCGAATTCCACTTCCGGGAACAGCACCACTACGGGGATGTTGTAGTCTTCCAGCAGACCGCCGGCAGCGGCGATCCAGCCGGCGTGACGACCCATGACTTCCAGTACGAATACCTTGGTGGATGTCTTGGCCATGGAGCGCACGTCATAGCTTGCTTCGAGTGCGGAAACGGCGATGTACTTGGCTACGGAGCCGAAGCCGGGGCAGTTGTCGGTGATGGGCAGGTCGTTGTCCACCGTCTTGGGCACGTGGATGGCCTGGACAGGGAAACCCATTTTTTCGGAAAGCTGGGATACCTTGAAGCAGGTGTCGGCAGAGTCGCCACCGCCGTTGTAGAAGAAGTAGCCGATGTTGTGGGCCTTGAAAACCTCGATCAGGCGTTCGTACTCGCGCTTGTTGTCTTCCAGGCTCTTGAGTTTGTAGCGGCAGGAGCCGAAAGCGCCGGAGGGGGTGCTTCTCAGTGCGGCGATGTCTTCAGCGGATTCCTGGTTGGTATCGATAAGGTCTTCCGTGAGGGCGCCGATGATGCCGTTGCGGCCTGCGTACACATTGGCGATCTTGTCGCTGTGCTTGCGGGCGGTTTCGATCACGCCGCAGGCGGATGCGTTGATAACGGCGGTCACACCACCGGATTGTGCGTAGAAAGCATTCTTTGCTGTCATGATAACTCCCTCATACTATTAAGGATTCTGGTTAAAATTTTTGAATTCTGTGCTTGTGGCGCGTCAGATCTCGCCCCGTTCCTTGGCGTCGTGGTCAGCCTGGGTCTGCAGCAGGGAAACCATGCATTCACTCAAGTCATCGTATTCGTGGACGCCGGTGCCGTATTGCTGGTAACCCCGGTAGAAGAACTGGCATCGGTAACGGCGGTCGCCTGTCTTGAAAATGACGAAATTGCAGCCTTCCTTCTCCCAGTACACCACCGGGCAGTTGCTCAGCTCCTTGTCTGCCGGAGCCAGACGGATTTCTGCATCGGCATACTGAAAAGGAACATCCTCGCCATAGCGCTCCTTCAGCGTGGTCTTGATGATCCATTCTTCGCTCTTGCCGTAGTCGGAGATTGTTGCCATCGTTTGTCTGTACCTGCTGAAAAATGCTCATTACCGCAAAAATGCACTGAAAATCAGTAGCTTTGCGCAATCCTTGGTTGACATTGCAGCCGAATTGCGCTTAGCTATGTAGCAATTTTTTCGGTAGTCTGGGTAATCCTGCCAATTATAAAGGAAAAATGCAGGTCGGGATATATCTGGTCAATTTGTGGAATACAACCTGAATCCAGGGTGTGTGGATTCGCGTTAAACAGCAAGGACAAACGAGGCATGAGGATTATCTTACTGGGGCCGCCAGGATCAGGAAAATCGGTTATCTCCCGGAAAATTGCAGAGAAGTATGGGTTTCCTGTCGTTAGCGTCGAAGAAGTGGCCGAGGAACTGTCTGCCATGGCGCAACAGGATGACGAACTGGGGCGGCTGGCCAAGGAATCCATCGGTTCAGGTCGGGTATCAGATGATGTATGCAATACCGTACTGAAACGCGTGCTTGGCAAGGAAGAGCTGGGACTCGGATTTGTACTGGTCGGTTATCCAAAGGATGCCGCCCAGGCGGAATTCATCGAAACGGCCATGAACCAGATGAGGCGCCCGCTGGATCTGGTGATGATGATCGACATCGACCGGGATGAACTCATGGAGCGCCGCGTGGGGCGTATCGATTGTGATGCCTGTGGCACGCACTACAATCTTTATGTGAACCCGCCCATGGTCGAAGGAATCTGTGATCTCTGTGGTTCGCGCGTCAGCCGCCGTCCCCGGGGGTATGAAGAAAATATCGCCAATCAGCTGCGTGAATACGATGTGGCGGTACAGCCTGTGCTCGATTATTTCAGGCAGCTGAACAAATTGCGGCTCGTGGATGCCAACGGCACCGAAGATCAGTTGTGGGAAAGTGTGCAGACTGTGATCGACAGCACCGAGCCCGCACCCGTGCTGGAGGCGCCGGAAGAGAAGGCCGAGAAAAAGGAAGCGGCTGCCAGGCCTGCATCCCAGAAAACGGCTGGCACCAAACGGGCCGTCACCAAAAAAGCGGTTGCCAGGAAAGCCCAGGAAAAATCCCAGGCCAGCAAAAAGACCACCACAAAGAAGAAGCCTGCTGCAAAAAAGAAAGCGGCGCCAAAGGCAGCAGAGAAGTCTTCCGCGAAAGCAAAAGCCGCGCAGGCTCCTAAGAAAGCCGCCAAGAAGAAGGTCGAAAAGAAGGCTGCCGTGAAAAAGGCTGCCAGCAAGAAGAAAGTGGCCAAGAAAGTCGTCAAGAAAGCAGCGAAGAAAGTGACCAAGAAGGCAATCACGAAAAAAGCACCGGTCAGTAAAAAAGTGGCCAGCAAGAAGAAAGTGGCCAAGAAAGCCGTAAAGAAGAAGGTAGTAAAGAAGGCTGCTGTAAAGAAGGTCGCGAGCAAGAAGAAGGTGGTAAAGAAAACCGCCAAGAAGGTGGCAAAGAAAGTCACCAGGAAAGTGCCGGCAACGAAAAAAAAGCCTTCAGGCAGGAAGCCGGTGGCCAAGGCCAGCAAGAAAAAGACGGTAAAGAAAGCCCCCCAGAAGAAAAAGGTCGCCAAGAAAAAAGTGACCAAGAAAAAGGCCGCGAGAAAAAAGCGCTAGGCGCTGTGGTGCAGAAGATCAGGAGCTGGTGGCGCACAAAAAAGGGTTGAGAACGAGTCTCTTTCATGACCTGTCCTTTTGATTGGCGCTGTGTATGGGGCCAACCGCAGCACACACCCCACGTTCGCTAGGGTTGGGCAGGTCAAAACATCATGGCTGGGGGAACTGGTAGCGCTTTTCGCTGTTTAGTGCAGGCGGTAGATGATGACGCCCTGCCGCCCTTCCACGATTTTTTCTATGGGTTTCCTCTGCTGATTGAATAGCAACTGTTGCAGTTTACTGTTGGCCTTGCCGTCCCGTGTGCGCACAAATGCATAGTCATAGGCTTGCAGCCTGGTCTTGCCGGCGATGAAGCGCCGAAACTCATAGTGTTTGTCGTTGTCCCTGTTGCTGTAATAACCCACCCGCTCTGCATGATAGTCGGTGAGCACCCGTGCCTGATCCGGCAGGTTTTCTCTGGCCCATTTTGCGGCATCGAGAATATAGACCTTGGGCCTGGCGGAGCCGATGAAGCTGTCTGCAAACAGCAGGGCGATGCAGATCATTACCACCCCCATGCATGCTTTCAGTGCAGGCTGAGCCTGTAGCCTTTCCTGCAGTTCGTTCAGGCTGAAAACCACGATGACCAGCAGCATCAGCGCCAGGCTCATGGTGTAGCGAGACACCATGACAAAGTGTTGTGCACCGTGCAGGAAAAGGATCACCAGGCTGACAGCTGCGTAGAAACCGATCGCCTTGCGCGCCCGAGCCGGCAGTGAGGTTGCGGGGAACCAGCGGCGCAGGAGCAGGATGGTGAAATACAGCCAGGAAAGGCTGCTGATCAGATCCTTGATGATACCCCAGGCGACACCCAGATAGAGGGTGGTTTCCGCCGCAGACTGGGACAGCTGGGGCAATACAGCCTGCCGCAGCAGGCGCGCCTTTCCGGGAATGATCTCAGTAAAAATACCCGGCAGCGTACCGGCTTTCGAGAGGCTTTCTGCCAGCCGGTTCTGAAAGCCGGGATAAATTTGCATGGCAAGCAGAAAAACCAGTGCGATGACCAGAAAGGGTAGCAGGCTCAGGGCTGTGTCCCGGATGCGCTGCTTCCAGGGCTGTGCGTTGTTCAGCAGCAGACCGACAGGCATGAGCGCAAGGAAAACCGTGCCCTCCACCCGAAACAGGGTGGCCATGATCATGGCCAGGTTCCACAGCAGCAGGGTCCGCCAGGAAAAATGTTCGAACAGCCTCAGGTAGAAGATCATGGCAACCAGGGTGAAGGCCCAGTAGCCGTGGTCGCGGATGATCTCC